>CAZDLQ010000165.1:0-3143 GCA_964506315.1 uncultured Oscillospiraceae bacterium | reverse complement strand
TACTTTATCACACGCATTATTGCAAGACATTTTTTTAAAACAGGAGTTTTTATATGGAGCTTTCAAACATAAGTCACATAAAAGCGCTACTCTCGCGTCACGGCTTTTCATTTTCAAAGGCGCTTGGGCAAAACTTTCTTATCGACAGTTCGGTTTGTCCCAAAATGGCCGAAATGTGCGTGAGCGGTGAGAGCGATTTTGCCGTTATAGAAATAGGCCCGGGTATCGGTGTGCTGACAAAAGAGGTATCCGCCGTGGCCAAAAAGGTGGTTGCTATTGAATTGGACAAAAGGCTTATCCCGATTTTGTCCGAAACGCTTTGTGACTGCGACAACGTCGAGGTTATAAACGCCGATGCAATGAAGCTTGACCTAAATACGCTGATAGCGGAAAAGTTTCCTTCGCTTAAGGTTGCGGTTTGCGCAAATCTACCCTACTACATTACCTCGCCAATTATTATGGGGCTTTTAGAGGCAAGGCTACCGCTTGACAACATAACGGTTATGGTGCAAAAGGAAGCGGCCGAGCGTATTTGCGCCGCCCCCGGTGAGCGCGACTGCGGAGCAATTTCAGCGGCGATAAGCTATTTTTGCGAGCCTGAAATTTTGTTTCATGTCGGCAGGGACAGCTTTTTGCCTGCGCCCAAGGTTGACTCGGCGGTTATTAAATTAAAGCTTAGAGAAGCGCCGCCCATCGCCCCAAAAAGCGAGGAAATGTTCTTTAAATGCGTTAAGGCGGCGTTTGCGCAAAGGCGCAAAACTGTTTTAAATTCGGTTTCCGCCACACTGCACATTGACAAAGCAAAACTTTCTTCGGCGCTCGAAGGATGCGGCGTGTCGCCATTAAAGCGCGCCGAGGCTCTTACTATGGACGAGCTTTGCGCCCTTAGTGACGCTGTGCTTGAGATTTTGTAGAAAAATGGCGAAAATCTATAAATAACCCTGTGTTAATTTTTTAGGTTTTGTCACTTTTTCTATATGGACATATTGTTTTTTGTATGTTAAAATAAACATAAAGGGCACGCTTGTGCCAAATGGCAAGGTCTTTAAACTCGGCGAAAAGGCCTTGTTATCCAAAAGCATCGCCGAAGAAACGGAGATACTCAAATGAATTTGCACGGCAAAGACATCAAGATTTTCGCCGCCAACTCAATTCCCGACGTAGCGGCACAAATTTCCTCTCACTTAGGCTTACCTGTTGGAAAGTCCGAAATCACAACCTTCTCGGACGGTGAAATTTCGGTTTCCATTAAGGAATCCGTTCGTGGCTCGGACGTGTTTATCGTTCAGTCAACCTGCCGGCCTGTTAACAACAATCTCATGGAGCTTCTCATTATGATTGACGCCTTCAAGCGTGCATCGGCAGGTAGAATTACCGCAGTTATTCCTTATTTCGGCTATGCCCGTCAGGACAGAAAGAGCCGCGCGAGAGACCCCATTTCCGCAAAGCTTTGTGCAGATTTAATCACGGCAGCAGGCGCTGACCGCGTGCTTACAATGGACCTACACGCCCCGCAAATTCAAGGTTTCTTCAACATTCCCGTTGACCACCTTTTAGGCGTGCCTATCCTATCTCCTTTCTTCTGTAATAAATTTAAAGACTGCAAGGAAGAGTTTATCGTAGTTTCTCCCGACTTAGGTTCGGTTACAAGAGCCCGTAACTTTGCAGCTAAGATTGACGCACCGCTTGCTATCGTTGACAAGCGCCGTCAAAAAGCAAACGTTTCCGAGGTTATGAACATTATCGGTGACGTTAAGGACAAGAGAGTAATTCTTGTTGACGATATGATCGATACTGCAGGTACACTTTGCAACGCCGCACAGGCAATTATGAACGCAGGCGCAAAAGAGATTTACGCTTGCGCAACCCACGGCGTGCTTTCAGGTCCTGCTATTGAGAGATTACAAGCAAGCCCCATTAAAGAGATTGTTCTACTCGACACAGTAACAATCCCCGAGGAGAAGAGAATAGACAAGCTCACCATTGTTCCCGTTGCCCCCGTTTTTGCCGAGGCAATTGAGAGAATTTACGAGGACAAGCCGGTTTCTCCCCTCTTTGGTTAAACCACAGCTTACTTAAACTGCCCAAGCATTTTGCATCCGCCGAATGTTTGGGCTTTTAAATACAAGACGGAGTGTGATTTTTGTGTTTTTTAAAAAGAAAAGCGGCGGACCTATTGATGCTATAATCGTAGGTCTTGGCAACCCCGGCTTAAAATACACTACCACAAGACACAACGTAGGCTTTGCGGCTTTAGACTACATCGCCGACAAGCTTTCGGTTAACGTAAACAAATTAAAATTTGACGGTCTTTATGCTACCGCTGAGATTAAGGGACACAAGGTTCTACTTTTAAAGCCGCAAACCTTTATGAACGAGAGCGGAAAAAGCATTGCCGCATTCGCTTCATTTTACAAAATTCCCAAAGAGAACGTAATCGTTATTTTTGACGACGTGTCGCTTGACGTGGGCAAAATGCGAATTCGCTTAAAAGGCTCGGCAGGCGGTCACAACGGAATTAAAAGCATTATTTCACATCTTTCGGGCGAGGATTTTCCGCGCGTTAAAATCGGCGTAGGTAAAAAGCCGCATCCCGATTATGATTTGGCCGATTGGGTGCTCGCTCCGCTTCCCATAGGCGACCGCGAGAGTATTTCTAAGCTAATGCCGAGCGTTTACGATGCCGTTTGCGACATTTTAGACGGCGAGGGCGAAAAGGCAATGGGAAAATACAACTGATTTCTTTTTGTTTTGACAAATTAAAAATGCTATAATAATTAAAATACATTTGAAAGTGAGCCGTAGATGAATTTTTTCACCTCTTTGCTTACAAGGTCCTCGGCTTTTTGCGAGGCCTTGGCGGCACTTGAAAACGGCACGGCTCCGATTAGTCTGACGGGTGCAGCTGATATTCACAAGGCACATATAATTTCCGCTATGGCGGACAAAATGAGCGGTCGGCATATTGTTTTATGCCGAAACGAGCTTATCGCTCGGCAAATGTGCCGTGACATCAATGCATTCTCAGGGCGTGAGCGTGCGTTTTTCTATCCCGAACGCGATTTTACCTTTAATATGACCGAGACCTCCTCCCGTGAATACGAGCAGGAGCGCCTTGGTGCGCTCTCGAGCCTTCTTAGCGG
>CAZDLQ010000164.1:0-3155 GCA_964506315.1 uncultured Oscillospiraceae bacterium | reverse complement strand
TAGGATATGCGCCCTTTTCGTATACGTATACACGGTAAGCGGTTGCGCCCTCATAGGCCTGCCACGTCACCTCTATCGTTCTACCGACCGACTGCGTCTTAACGTCTACAACTCTATCAGCCACCGCAAGAGCGCCGCTGATGTAAACTGTATCAAGCCAGCTTGTTGTTCGAGGTCTAATGCCGATTGAGTAGTTTACGCCCCACTCAAGCTCGGTAGGCCAAGAGAGTGTAACGCTTGTGGCGGTAGCATCGAGTGCTCTTGTTATAAGGGTCTCGCCCGCCTCGTTCTTAACGTAAAGATTGTACTTTGTAGCGCCGTCTACAGCGTCCCAAGTAGCAACAATGTTGGTGTCGGTTGCAGTAGCCTGAAGGTTGATTGCATTTGTAGTCTCGCCGCCAGTAGCGTCGGTGTAGTTATCCTTATAGCTGTCACCGCAAACTGTACATGTGTAGGTTGTGTAACCTTGCTCGGTAGCGGTAGGAGCTGTTACAACGCCTTCATCATAGCTGTGGCTGGTTTCTCTTGTCCCGCCGCAAAGGTTACAATCGGTATCGCAAGCGTTATCATATTCGTGAGTACATTCTACCTCTTCCAAAACGTAGGTGATGCTGTCGATCATAGCGCGCTTGCCGCTTGAAGCGGTTGTGAAGCTGACGGTCTTCTCGCTTGAGGTATCAACCTCGACGACGGTGTACTCGCCGTTATTGGAATACGTAGAAATTGTATATTCTACGTCATTTACTACGATATAAGCCGCAGTGGCCTTGTAGCCGGCAACCTTGAATATTACCTTTACAACGTTTTCGGGCACTGTAAAGCTAAAGCCGCCGACCGAGCCGCTTGAGCCAAGCTTGATAGCGCTGTTGCCCTTGGCGTCAAATGCACTGCCGTAGGTCTTGGTTGCCGAGTCTAAGGTTAGGGTGTAATCGCCCGAGGTAAACTCAGCACCGGCGCTGATTTCCGAGCCGTCCTTATGTGCGGCGTCGCCGTTTTCACCAAGCTCGAAGACAACGCTGTTGCCGTCGGGTGTGGGAGTGGGCTCAACGGGGTCGGTGTAGTTATCCGTGTAGCTGTCACCGCAAACGGTGCAGGTATGAAGTGTATAGCCCTGCTCGGTTTCGGTGGGGTCAACTACTGTGTCAGTGTAGCTGTGACCTAAAGCGTCAACCGTTTCGGTGTAGCTGTCCGAGCAAACCGAGCAAACGTAGGTAACGCTTCCGCTCTCGGTACAGGTCGCGTCGGTTTTGCCCGTTTCCTCATAGGAGTGCGTAACGTTTCTTGCGCCGCCGCAAATGTTACAAATAGCGTCGCAGGAATTATCATAAGCGTGCTCGCAACCCGACACGAAGGAAATCGAGTCAATCATTGCGCGCTTGCCGCCTGTGGTTGTTGAAACGGTAACCGTTTGTGTTTGTGACGTGTCAACCTCAATGGCGGTGTAGGCACCGTCGTTTGACGAGGTTGTAAGGGTATAAGACTCACCGTTTACAGTAAGGACCGAGGTGTTAGTCTTATACTTTGCCGCCATAATAATTACTTTATTTATGCCGTTTGGAACGGTAAAGGTAAAGGTGCCGATATTTGAGCCTGTGCCAACCTTTAAAGCACTCTTTCCCGTAGCGTCACGTCCGCCGGCGTAAACGTAGGATGCGTCGGTTATCGAAAGCACAACGCCGTCAACGGTGTACTCCTTGGAAGTGCCGATTGACGAGCCGTCGGAGTGCGAGGCCGAGCCGTTTTCGCCAAACTCGAAAACTGCCGAGCCTGAAACGCTTGTAAAGTCACCGCTGTAGGTGCTGTCACAGCGCGTGCAAACGTAAATAGTGTAGCCCTGCGTGGTTTCGGTTGAGTCAACAACTTCGGAAACTACGTAATCGTGTCCGAGTGCCGCAACCGATTCGGTCTTGGTTGTTTTACAGGTTGTACAGGTGTATGTAATGCTTCCCGCCGCCGTGCAGGTTGCGTCAACGCTTGAAGACTGGCTGTAGCTGTGACCCGTAGCATCGGCATAGGTTTCGGTGTAGGTCCTCTCACAAAGTGAGCAAACGTAGGTTACGTAGCCTGCCTCGGTGCAGGTGGGGGGAGTAATGGTTTCGGTGTAGCTGTGGTCGCAGGACGAGCTGCCGTCCGAATTTGAGGGAGTGGTCATATCCGCGGGGATTTCCTCTCCGAAAAGAAGGAATGCAAATTCGGGATAGTCAACGAATACGTTTCTTGTACCGGTTATCGACTGAACAGCGTCGTTTCTACCCATTTCCCAGGTATCAACGGGGTCTTCTTCCATCCAATTAAGAAGCACGTCAAGGCTTTCCATAACGCCGTCCGTGCCGAAAATGCCGTCAGGGTTATAGTCCGAGCCTGTGTTAGTGCACTGCCAACGCACGTACTGATAAAGAATGATACGCGCGCAGTCACCGCGCACGTTTGCGCCAAATGAGTTAGGATCATAATAGCCGCTGCTCTCACCGTAGGCGGTGTTTCCTCTTGACGAGTTGTTGGAAGCAGTTTCGGGACGGAGCATCATAATATCGTTTTCGCCGTTTCCCGAAGCGTCTCCCTTACTGTTAGGCCAGGTGTGCTCGCGGTTCCAAACCGAGCCACCCGAAGACCAAGCGCCGTTAACCAAATCACCCGAATAGAAGGTGGAAATTTTAGAGTAATTGCCGCTTATGCAGTCGGTATAACACATAAGGTCCTTGTTATCGGCATAGGAAGTAACGTAAGAATGCTTGCTTGACATAAGCTTGTAAAGCTGATAATAAAGGTCGCTGTCGGGGGCGGTGGATTCACTCGTGCCGCCCTCGTAAGCATAAAGCTTATCATAGGTATAACTGCCCGTGTAGAAATTTTGGGCGTATGTAGTTAGAAAAGTTGCGGTTTCGCCTCTGGCGCCCCAGTTGGCAATATAGCCGCTATTTTCAACGTAATCTACGTCCTCGGCGGATGTGTAACCCGTCGGAGTGGTTGTCAAATAGCTCGCCGCAAAGGATACGGCAGGGATATTTGACACTATTATACATAGTGCTATAAAAAGACCAAGAGTGCGTTTTACAAATTTCATAAAAACTCTCCTTCTTTATGTTTTTACAGTTAAGACCATTATAGCACAAAAATTTAGAAAAATAAAGAGTTTTGACAAAAAAGGGCAAATC
>CAZDLQ010000163.1:0-3162 GCA_964506315.1 uncultured Oscillospiraceae bacterium | reverse complement strand
CGTGGCTTTGACGACACATTTATGGTTCCACACTCAAGACACACCACCGTTTTACTTGAGGACATAAAGAACGAGCCTGCATTAAAGCTTCTTTCAACAAGCGAAAAGGCAGGCGTTTACGCCGTTTCTACAAACAAAGGAAGGCAAATTTTTGTTACTGGACACTCGGAATACGATGCCCGTACCCTTGAAAAAGAGTATTTGAGGGATAAAAATTTAGGGCTTGACATTGCCGTTCCCGAAAATTACTATCCTAATGACGACGACAGCAAGGCGCCTTTAGTTACCTGGAGAAGCCACGCGAATTTACTTTTTTCAAACTGGCTTAATTACTTTGTTTACCAAACAACGCCTTACGACATTTCAAAGATTAAATAAACCTAAAAATCCCACCCTTACGGGTGGGATTTTTTTAGTCTTTTTTCCAAAGCTTTGGGCTAAAGAGGAGAAGCATTGGGAAAATTTCAAGACGGCCAAACAGCATTGCAAGAGAAAGGACAAAGGTTGAAAAATCCGAATAAATCGAGAAGTTTGCCATAGGTCCCGTCAAATTAAGGCCCGGGCCGATATTGTTAAAGCACGATGCCACTGTGCTAAAGTTGGTTTCAAAATCATAGCCGTCAACCGATATTAAAATCAGTATCACCATAAAGCAAATTGAGTAAACAACAAGATAGGTGCTGACCGAATTAACCGTTTTTTCGTCAACCGTTTTGCCTTCGAGCTTTACTGCATTAACCGAGCGGGGATGAAGCAGCTTTCTAATATCGCGCGAAACGGTCTTAAAGAACATAACTATTCTTGAAACCTTTATTCCGCCTGCGGTTGAGCCCGCGCATCCGCCTATAAACATAAGCACAATTATAATCGTTTTTGAGAGCGACGGCCACAGGTTAAAGTCAACCGTTGAGTATCCTGTGGTGGTGATAATTGACGAAACCTGGAAAAAGCTATGTCTAACCGTTTCCCAAAAGCCGTCAAATTTATCATAAATATTTACCGAAATGACTGCAGTTGCGGCAAGCACGATTAAAAGATATGCCCAAAGCTCTTCACTTTTAAAGACTGATTTTATCTTTTTGAGCAAAATCATATAATACAGGTTAAAGTTGATGCCGAAAAGCAGCATAAATATTGCAATTACCCATTGAAGATACGGGCTATAGCTACCGACACTATCGGCTTTAATTCCAAAGCCGCCTGTACCTGCCGTGCCAAACGAATGAAGCAAGCTTTCAAAAAACGGCATACCGCCTGCTATAAGCAAAATTACCTCTACTATAGTCATTACAAGGTAAATGATATAGAGAATTTTGGAGCTTTCTTTTATTTTGGGCACGATTTTGCCAAAGGTTGGGCCGGGAACCTCAGCGCGCAGGATATGAATTGAGCGCTCCGAAACGTTGGGAACGATTGCCATAACAAACACAAGCACGCCCATTCCGCCTACCCAGTGGATAAAGCTACGCCAAAAAAGAATACTTTTACTAAGCGCCTCAACATCGGGAACGATTGATGCGCCTGTTGTTGAAAAGCCGCTTGCCGTTTCAAAAAATGCGTCAACGTACAGCGGAATTTCGCCGCTAATTGCAAACGGCAGCGCGCCGATAAGCGAAAACAACACCCAAGTAAGCGCGGCAATTGCAAAGCCCTCTCGCGCGTAAATTACGCGATTTTTAGTCTTTCCGACAAGAGTGAACAAAAAGCCGAGCGCTAGCGAACCTGCTATAGTGATAACAAAGGACCAAATTGCCGTTTCGCCATAAATCAATGCCACTACGCTTGGAAAAACAAGCAAGCACGCGAGCGCTATAAGCGCTTTTCCAAGTGTGCCTAATACCATTCTATAATTCACGATACATTTCCTTCCCTATTACATTAAAATATCCGAAAGGTCATTCAGCTTTGTTCCAACAGCGAGCACAACAATTTTATCGTCGGGCATTATTGTGTCGTCACCCGAGGGAACGATTGACTTTCTATTTCTAATTATTCCTGCAATAAGGGTATTTTTCTTGAATTTCATATCCTTAATGGGCATATTGGCATACGGGAAATCCTTTTTAACTATAAACTCAACGGCTTCAGCCTTGCCGTTTAAAAGCTTATAAAGGGTTTCAATATTGCTGCCTTGCGAATTTTCAAGCGCTCTTGCATAGCTTGAAAGAATATCCGAAACCACCTTTTTAGGTGAAACGATGGTATCAAGTCCAAGATTTTCCGCCATACTTGCAAGCTCGCTTCTATTCACCTTAGATATTACCTTTGAAACGTTTTGGTTGGCGGCAAAAATAGCAATAAGGATATTTTCCTCGTCGGTGCCCGTGAGCGAAACAAAAGCGTCGGTTGAGGCTATTCCCTCTTCAAGCAGCAGTTCTTGCTGTGCGCCGTCGCCCTCAATAACAACTGCCTCGGGAATGAGAGAGCTAAATTCCTCACACCTTGCGCGGTCCTTATCAATGATTTTAACGGGGTTTCCGCTTGCCACAAGCATTTTGGAGAGGTAATACGAGGTTTTGCTTGCGCCAAGTATCATAATGCTTCTTGCTTTCTTTTGGAAAATGCCGAGACGTTTAAATAGCTTTTGTATCTCGTAGGGCGGAGCCACAAAGCCCACCTTATCGCCTTCCTGAAGGATAAAATTACCGTTAGGGATAAAGATTTCGTCCCCTCTTTCGACTGTGCCGATAAGGTAGTTGCCGGGGTAGGTTTTTCTTACCCAAATCAAGTCATTGCCAACAAGCGGTGACTCAGCGCGAAGGCGGTAGTGAATAATTTCAAAACGTCTTCTTGAAAAGCTTTCAATAGAGTCGGCAGTTGGAAATTTTAAAATATTATAAAGCTCCTTTGCAACGAGAAGCTCGGGGTTTATTGCAAGATTTAAGTCAAGATGCTGTTTTAAGAAGTCAAGGCTCGAATCGTTATAATGCGCATTTCTTATACGAGCAATGGTGTTTTTTGCGCCCATTCTTTTAGCGAGAAAGCAGGCCAGCATATTCATTTCATCCGAGCCTGTTACAGCGATAAAAAGCTCGGCATCCTGTGCGCCCGCCTCATAAAGTGAGTCGGAATCAGCGCAAGGGCCAACAACACACATAACGTCATATATATTATTAACTTCGTTTATAACTGCCTCGTTTGTATCGATAGCCACAATATAGT
>CAZDLQ010000162.1:1752-3177 GCA_964506315.1 uncultured Oscillospiraceae bacterium | reverse complement strand
TCGGTGTAGGCAAAATAGGTCTTGTCCTTAGTGTTGATTTCAAAAAGCGGTGATTCGGCGATATAGACGTAACCCTTTTCAATAAGTGTGGGAACAAGTCTATAAAGCATTGTCAAAATAAGAGTTCTAATTTGGAAGCCGTCAACGTCGGCATCGGTACAAATTACGATTTTATTCCAGCGAAGTCCGTCAAGATTAAACAGCGAGATATCCTTATTCGACTTGGTTTTAACCTCAACGCCGCAGCCCAAAACCTTAATTAAATCGGTGATAATATCGTTTTTAAAAATCTTATCGTACTCAGCCTTAAGGCAGTTTAGAATTTTACCTCTTACGGGAATAATGGCCTGAAACTCACTATCTCTTCCCTGCTTACAGGAACCGAGTGCCGAGTCACCCTCCACGATGTAAATTTCGCGTCTTTCCTTATC
This sequence comes from uncultured Oscillospiraceae bacterium, assembly GCA_964506315.1. Classification (GTDB taxonomy): domain Bacteria; phylum Bacillota; class Clostridia; order Oscillospirales; family Ruminococcaceae; genus SIG578. The sequence goes on along the minus strand of CAZDLQ010000162.1, from coordinate 2,746 downwards.
TTTGGTGCGGCAGTCGACAAATTTTTCAACCCTTGCCATAACGTCGCCGCTTACAGCCAAGGTCTTTTTAAGGTCAAGGCGAGTTCTTTCGGCTTTTTCACGGCTATGCTTATTGATAAGCACTTGGTCGGCAATTTTCTTTGCCTCGTCGGGATTTTCAATAAAGTAAATCTCTAAATTATGGCGCAAAAACTCGGTCATTGCAGTTGCAATAAACTTGTTTGTAATAGCCTTTTTGGTTTGGTTTTCATAAGAGGTTTGGGTTGAGAACGAGCTTGAAACAAGCACAAGGCAGTCCTCAACGTCTTGGAAACTGATTTTACTTTCATTTTTAAGGTAGCGGTTATTTTGCTTAAGATAAGCGTCAATTTGCGAAACAAACGCGCTTTTAACGGCTTTTTCGGGCGAGCCGCCGTGCTCTAAGAAGCTTGAGTTATGATAATACTCAATTTTATTAACCTTATTAGAGAAGCAAAAAGCCGCCGACATTTTAACCTTATAATCTTGCATATCCTCTCTATCGCGGCCGCGGTCTTCAGCCGAGAAGGTTTGCACGCCTGTCATAGCCTGCTCACCGACAAGTTCCTTAATATAGTCAGTTATACCCTCTTCGTAGGTGTATTCCTCGGTTTCAAAGCCCGAAGAGGTTTGATTTCTAAACACGAATAAAATTTTGGGGTTTACAACTGCCTGACGGCGCATTGTTTCAACAAAATACTCGGCTGGGATATCAATATCGGTAAAAACGTTTTTATCGGGGCGCCAGGTGATTTTACTGCCTGTTTGGCGTCTTGTGGTGGGTTCTTTTGTAAGACCGCCCACGTTTTCACCCTTCTCAAAATGGAGGGTGTATTTCTTTCCGTCCCGGCGGACGGTGACGTCCATGTATTCGCTGGCGTACTGGGTGGCGCAGGAGCCCAGACCGTTGAGGCCCAGGGAGTATTCGTAGTTGTCCCCCTCGCCGTCCTTGTACTTGCCGCCGGCGTAGAGCTCG
>CAZDLQ010000162.1:0-1742 GCA_964506315.1 uncultured Oscillospiraceae bacterium | reverse complement strand
CTTTTCAAAGTGAAGGGTGAATTTTTGGCCGTCACGGTAAATTTCAGCGTCCATATATTCCGAAGCGTACTGCGTTGCGCAAAGACCGAGGCCGTTTAGACCAAGAGAATACTCATAGTTTTCACCGTCGTTATTTTTATACTTACCGCCGGCGTAAAGTTCGCAAAAGACGAGCTCCCAGTTAAAGCGTTTTTCGCGCTCATTATAATCTACGGGGATACCGCGTCCCATATCCTCAACGCAAATAGACCCGTCACGAAAACGAGTTACTGTAATTTTATTACCGTGTCCCTCTCTTGCTTCGTCTATAGAGTTTGAGAGAATTTCAAACATTGAGTGCTGACAGCCCTCAATACCGTCCGAGCCGAATATTACGGCAGGGCGTTTTCTTACTCTATCCGCGCCCTTTAGAGAGGTAATACTGCTATTATCGTATTGTTGTGTTTGTTTTTTAGCTGCCATTTTTTCCTCCGAAAAAATTATATTAAAAATCCGCCGCTAACGTTGACCGTTTGGCCTGTTATATAATCCGCATCGTCCGATGCTAAAAAGTAGACTGCCTTTGCAACGTCCCATCCGCTACCGAAGCGACCGAGCAAAATTTCCTCTTTAAGCTCGTCCTTTTCGCTAACCGAGAGATGCGCGTTCATATCGGTATCAATAACGCCTGCGGCAACTGCGTTTACTCTAATGTTGCTTGGCGCCATTTCTTTTGCGAGTGCCTTGGTAAAGCCTATAAGGCCCGCCTTTGAGGCCGAATAGTAAACCTCGCACGAAGCACCGCACACGCCCCAAACCGACGAGATATTCACAATACTGCCGCTTTTTCTTTTAAGCATATCCTGTAAGGCATAGCGGCTAAGCTTTATTGCGGACAAGAGGTTTGTTCTTATAATCTCCTCGCCCTCGTCCTCGCTTGTATCAAGAAACGGTTTTACAAGAGTCAGCCCTGCGTTATTTACAAGCACATCGATTTTGCCCATTTTGCTTACAACGTCGGCGCACAGTTTTTTACACGCGCCGTCTTGCGAGAGGTCAGCGCAAAAAAGCTCTACCTCGCAGCCGTTATTTTCAAGCAAAGCTTTCATTTCAAGAGCCTTTTCTTCGCTCTTATTATAATGCAGTGCAACGGCGTAGCCTTTTTGTGCAAAAAGCCTTGCAATATCCGCGCCAATGCCCTTTGCGGCGCCCGTTATTAAGACTATCTTTTTCATTCGTTACCTTCCCTATTCAGAGAATTTAAGTTAAAAGCCACATTTAGTAATATTATACAATATAAAGAAAAATTTGTAAAGAGGTTGCCATATCTTGTTTTTTCAAAAAATGTCTTGAAAATTTGTAAAAAATAGTTTATACTGTTAATATCCGATACAATTGGAGGGATTTATTATGTCAGACGGACGCACAATTACATTCTCACTTAAAGACGACAAGGAATTCCAAATTCACGCAACGCTTACAACTATTTATGATGCTCTTAAAGAAAAGGGCTATAACCCAATAAATCAAATCGTGGGATACATCCTTTCGGAAGACCCCACTTATATTACCACGCACAACAACGCAAGAAGCCTCATTCGCAAGATTGACCGCGATGAGCTTTTACAGCTTCTTGTAAGATCGTATCTTTCGGAATAATTAAGTTTAAGTAAAAAGCAGGCGGTTTCGCCTGCTTTTTTTGTTTTGGGTTTAGGGATGCGGGCGACCAATATGTTCGATCGTTTTGATTTTACGTTTTGAGG
>CAZDLQ010000161.1:0-3216 GCA_964506315.1 uncultured Oscillospiraceae bacterium | reverse complement strand
TTTTTTAATTGCTTCTTGCGTGGCCTAAATTTTTGAATAAGGAATTTACCTTTTGCTTTAGGGCAAAATGCTCATCATTACTTAAAGTTGGGTCAATTTTGAGTATCTCGTCGGCATATCTTTGAGCCTTTTCAAGAATAATTGAATCGGACAGTAAATTTGCCGATTTAAGTACAGGTAGTCCGTGCTGCCTGTCACCGAAAAAGTCACCGGGACCTCTAAGCTCTAAATCTCTTTTGGCTATTTCAAAGCCGTCGGTTGTTTTGCACATAACGGAAAGCCTGCTCTTTGCATTGTCGCCCTTGGAGTCGGAAACAAGTATACAATGCGCCTGCGCACTGCTGCGCCCAACTCGTCCTCTAAGCTGATGCAACTGTGAAAGACCAAAACGCTCGGCATTTTCAATTAGCATAATATTAGCGTTTGAAACGTCAACACCAACCTCAATAACGGTCGTGGAAACGAGAATATCTATGTTACCCTCGCGAAAATCGGCCATAATAGTGTCTTTTTCCTTGCCCTTCATTTTGCCGTGTAAAAGACCAACCCTGCAGCCTTCAAGCAAATTAGAAAGCTTCTCGCTGTATTCTACCGCCGATTCTATTTCAATTTCCGACTGCTCAACTGCAGGGCAAACAATATAAGCCTGTCCGCCGCTTTGCACTTCCTTTTCAATAAACTTAAGCGCGCGCAGTCTTTTCTCAGAGTCAATAAGATAGGTTTTAATTGCTTTTCTTCCGCTTGGCAAAACGTCGAGCACCGAAATGTCCAAATCGCCGTAAATTGTAAGTGCAAGGGAACGGGGAATAGGAGTTGCCGACATAATAAGCGTGTGCGGATAACCGCCCTTGGAAATTAACGACGCACGCTGAGAAACGCCAAAGCGATGCTGCTCGTCGGTTATTACAAGAGCAAGGTTTTTAAAGCTCACGTCGTCCTCAATAAGCGCGTGCGTTCCGCATAAGACTGCGGTTTCACCGCCCTGTATAGCCGATAAAATCTCACGCTTTTCGCTTGCCTTGGTTGATGCTGTTAAGTTATAAACCTTTACAGCAAAAGGCGATAGCATTTGCGTTAAAGTTTTATGATGTTGAACGGCAAGTATTTCGGTCGGCGCCATAAAAGCGCACTGTCCACCGTTTTTTGTAATGATATAGAAAAGCGCCGCCGCAACTGCGGTTTTGCCCGAGCCAACGTCACCTTGAAGTAGCCTGTTCATACTCCTGCCGCTTGCAAAGTCGTCGATAGCAATGTCGATAGCTTTTCTTTGCGCGCTTGTCAGCTCAAACGGTAGGGAAGAAATAAACGGTGTTACGTCAAAGTCCGAAACAGTAAACTGTGACGGCTTTCGCGCCTTGCGCTTAAGACCCGACATACCAAGCTGTAAGCATAAAATTTCCTCAAGTGCAAATAATTTGCTTGCTTTTTCGGCATCGGCAAATTTCCTCGGGAAATGAATGTCATAAAAAGCCGATAGATTATTTTCAAAGCCTTCTTTTTTGAGCACGTAGTCGGGCAAACAGGTTGCAGGAAAAGCACCTAAGGAACTTAGCGCCTCTTTTATGTTTGCCGCAATCATTTTGTGCGATAGCCCTGCAGTCAGCGGATAATTTGGTTGCATAGACTGATTTGCGTCCTTCTTAACAAAAATAGGGGAAACGAGCTCGGGATAAAAGGGAGTTCCCGTTAGCTTTCCAAAGAAAACGTAGGTTTTATTAAGCTCCAAGCCTGCAAAGGCGTATTTATTGTTAAAAAAGGTTATGCAAAGCGAATTTTGCTCGCTGTCCTCAGCCACAAGCTTGTAAATTTGCTTGCCGCCGCGTATTCTTAAAGGCGGCATTTTTTGAACAACCTTGGCACAAACGGTAACGGTGTCCCCAATGCTAAAGCTGCTTAAAGGCTTAGTGCTGTTAAAATCAATATAACTGCGCGGAAAATGGTGAATAAGATCATTGACCGTAACAATACCAAGCTTGCGGTAAAGCGCGGCGCGCTTTTCACCAATTTGGTTTATAGCAGTAATGTTGTCACTCAAATTAAGCGTAGGGAACACCTCCTTTTAAAAAAATCGGCGGCCGAAAACTAATTTTGGGCCGCCGTTTTAAATTATTCAACTGATATAATATAGTAATAAACAGGTTGATTACCCTCTACCACTGAAACGTCAATGGAAGGATCAATCTTTTCACGAAGTGTAGAAACCATAGCCTCGGCCTGTTCTTCAGTAACACCTTCACCGTAAATTACGGTAATGAACGAGGAATCCTTTTTGATAAGCGAACGGGTAAGCTTAACTGCCGCTTTCTCAAGGTCCTTTTCAACAAATGCAAGCTTGTTGTTTTCTAAGCAAAGAAGCTCGCCCTCTTTGATTTTGTGTCCCTCGTAATCCGAGTCACGTGCGGCAAAGGTAATTTGTCCGCTACCCACGTGGTCAACAGCCTTCATCATTTCGATTTGGTTGTCGGAAGCCGATGCACTCTCGTCAAAAACAAGCATTGCCGAGATACCCTGGGGAATAGTCTTGGTGTGAAGCACCCTTACCTCACGGTCAGCAAGAGGAACTGCCTGCTCAGCCGCCATAATGATGTTTTTGTTGTTAGGCAGTACAAAAACCGTCTTAGCAGGGATGGACTGAACTGCAGCAAGAATATCATCAGTGCTGGGGTTCATTGTTTGACCGCCGCTAACAATTTTGTCAACGCCCAAATCGCTAAACAACTGTGCAACACCGTCGCCTGCGCAAACCGAAACAAAACCAAACTCAATTTCAGGGTTTACGGGTACGTACTCGGGAGCGGCAGGTGTAGCAGTAGCGTCCGAAATACGATTTTCAAACTGCTCACGCATATTCTCAATCTTGATATTTACAAGCATACCGTACTTTAAGCCCTGCTGAATTGCCTTGCCGGGATTGTCGGTATGAACGTGAACCTTTATGATTTCCTCGTCGTCAACGACTACAACGCAGTCACCGATCGATTCAAGATAAGCGCGGAGCGCAAGGGGATCGCGCTCGTTGTCTTTTTCTCTCTTAACAATAAACTCGGTGCAATATGTGAAATTGATTTCTTCCTCGAGGTCCTCAATTTTGGCTTCCTTAACAACAGCAGGTGATACGCCGTTATTATCAAGTGCCTCGATAATCGTGCCGTCACGGATAACAGAAAGCATACCCTCGAATATTACACAAAGTCCCTTTCCGCCTGCGTCAACAAC
>CAZDLQ010000160.1:0-3259 GCA_964506315.1 uncultured Oscillospiraceae bacterium | reverse complement strand
TCACCGAGGGACAGTATTACCTTAAAAACGGTAGAATTGAGCCGTTCGGCTCGCTCTCCCGACTTAAACAAAACGTAAACGGCGAGACGCGAAACGACCACCGCGCTCTAATGGACTGTATGATTAAGCTCTACAGTGCATACAAGGAAAGTCTTGAGAAAAAGTCGATGGGCTTCCTTATGAGCGAGTGGGACGAAAAGCTTTTAAAATATGGCGAACTGTTTGAAACTAAGCTTATGGACCTTAAGGTCAACATTTCTCTTAACGAGGCGCTTGATTTAGGCTGGGAAATTTTGGCCGAGTGCTTCCTGCCCAACGAAACCGGTCTTAAAACCAATCTTTTAAAAGAAAGATGGCCTAAAGACCGAGATGCAATTTAACGGGTGGTTATATGGCATCTGTAAAACTTACAAAAAACGAGCTTAAAAAGCAAAAGGATAACCTAAAACAGTTTCAACGATATTTGCCAACACTGCAGCTTAAAAAACAGCAGCTTCAAAGCGTTATAATGCAGGTTGATGAAGAGCTTGAAAGTAAGCAGTTGGAGTTTGAAAAAACTATCAGCGGCATTGACGATTGGGTGGCTGTTATGTCGGAAAACGCTCTGTTTTCTGACGAGCTTAAAATAGAAAACCTTGTAAAGCCCGACAGCGTTATTTGCGGCGAAAATAACATCGCGGGAATTATCGTCCCGGTGTTTGAGGAGCTTACCTTTAAGGAAATTTCCTATGACGTTAGCGACTATCCGCTATGGGTAGACGAGGCGGTTTTCAAAATGCGTGAAATTGCACGCTTAAAGGTTTTGATGGAAACCCTTAAAAAACAAAGTGAGCTTTTAAATCGTGAGCTTAGGCTTACCTCGCAAAGAGTTAATCTTTTTGAAAAGGTTAAAATTCCCGAGGCTAAGGAAAACATCCGAGTTATTGAAATCTACCTTGGGGACCAGCAAACAAGTGCGGTTGTTCGCGGCAAGATTGCAAAAAGCAAAAGGCAGGTGGCGAGCGCATGATTGAGAAAATGAAATCAGTTTGCGTTGTAGCGCAAAGTCACCGCAAGGATGAGCTTTTAGCGGCTCTACGCGATTTAGGAATAGTTCACATTGCCGAAAAGAAAAGCGCCGACAGCGCATTTCTTGAAAGATTTGCTATGATTTCAAAGCTTCTTGCCGAGCTTAAGGATTACGTTAGCGAGCAGGACGAGAATCAAGGCGCTATTAGTGACGACGAGTTTGAGAAAATCTATCAAGGCTCGCTTAAGGCGCTTGAAGAAAAAAGCGCACTCAGCTTAAAGCTTACCGAGCTTAAGGTTGAGCTTGAAGCCCTAAAGCCTTGGGGCGAGTTTGACGCTGAGCAAATTACTGATCTTAAAAAGGATATAGATTTTCACGTTTACAGGCTTGATAAAAAGGCGTACAAGGTGCTTTGTGAGGACGAAAAGGTAAAATTCATTCGCCTCTCCCCCGTTGAAAAGATGGAAACGGTTGCCGTATTCGGCACACTTGACGCTTCTTACGGCGGCATTGAGTTTGTAATTCCTCAAAAGGGGCCAAAACAGCTCGAGGATGAAATAAAAGCCTGTGAAAAGCGGCTTTTAGAGTGCGAGGACACCTTAAAAGAGGCGGCACGGCATCTTAAAAGCTACTCCGAGCAGCTACTGAAAACGCAAAACGATATTGAGTATTCGTCGGCGGACAAAACCTTAACCGACGAGGGCGCGATTATTTGGATCAGCGGTTATATTCCCGCTGATGAGGAAGAAAACTTCTCCAAAGTAGCGGCCGAGCAAAAGTGGGCCTGGTTTACTGGCGACATTGAGGAAGAGGACGCAAACGTTCCCACCAAAATCCGCTACAACAAGCTAACCGCTCTTATAAAGCCGGTAGTCGACCTGCTTGGTGTTGTGCCGGGATATAGAGAGTACGACATTTCGTTTTGGTTTCTCGCGTTTTTCTCGCTGTTCTTTGCAATGATACTTGGTGACGCGGGCTACGGAGTAATACTTCTTATCGCCGCCGTTGCCATTCATCTCAAAACCAAAAAGCCCACAAGCATAGTAATGCTTTTGTATCTACTGTCGGGCACGACTATTGTGTGGGGCGCGCTAACGGGAACCTGGTTCGGTCTTGAAAGCGCAATGAAGGTACCGTTTTTAAAGGCGCTTGTAATACCGTCAATTGCAAACTATCCCGAGTATTTCTCGGTATCAAGCACAGCGGTGCAAAACACGGTTATGAAGTTTTGCTTCAGCATTGGCTACTTGCAGTTAGGGCTCGCCTGCGCTATGAACGTCAAACGAAAAATTGCGCAAAAGAGCCTTGCATTTGTGGCTGATATCGGCTGGCTTGTGTCAATATCCGCGCTGTATTTTATAGTTTTAAGCCTTGTTGTCGGCCAAAGCATAAACTTTGCTATTGCCGCAGTATGCGTAGGCATAGGCTTTTTGCTTGTTGTGCTGTTTGGCGGTATGGAGCCAGGCAAATCCTTCTCGCAGGGACTCAAAGCGGGGCTTGGCAGTATCTTTACGGTATTTCTTGATACTATATCCGCCTTCGGTAACATAATGAGCTATATAAGACTGTTTGCAGTGGGTATGGCGAGCCTCGCCATCGCGCAAAGCTTTAACGGTATGGCGGAAGGCTTTGACGGTATCCTGATTATTGCGGGCGCAGTAATTATGATTATCGGCCACGCGCTAAATCTCGTTATGGGCTTCTTGTCGGTTGTGGTTCACGGTGTTCGACTTAACCTGATGGAATTTTCGGGACAGCTCGGAATGGAATGGTCGGGTACACAGTATGAGCCTTTTAAGAAAATAAAAAAATAAAGAATATATTTTAAGGAGATAGACTACTATGGAAATTCAATTTATTGGTATGGCACTCGCACTTGGCCTTTCGGCTATCGGTTCGGCTTTCGGCGCAGGTATAGCATCACTTGCTTCAATCGGCGCTTGGAAAAAATGCTACGCAAACGGTAAACCCGCTCCCTTTATGATGGTTGCATTCTCTGGCGCGCCCCTTACACAAACCATCTACGGCTTCCTTCTTATGAACTTCATTAGAAGCGCTTCCGAGTCGGGCACCGCTTCGCCTACACTTTGTATGTTCGTTGGTCTTTTTGCAGGTCTTGCAATCGGCCTTTCGGCTTATTTCCAGGGCAAAGCTTCCGCCGCTGCTGCCGATTCTCTCGGTGAAACAGGTAAAGGTACCGCTAACTACCTTATCGTCATCGGTATTATCGAAACCGTTGCGCTCTTCACC
>CAZDLQ010000159.1:0-3266 GCA_964506315.1 uncultured Oscillospiraceae bacterium | reverse complement strand
GGATTAAAGCTTGAAAAAGCAATGCAAACCTTTCCAATAAGCTTAGCTGATGAGATTTGTATGGATATTGGTGCTTCAACAGGAGGTTTTACTGACTGTATGCTCCAAAACGGTGCTACAAAAGTTTATGCCGTAGATGTTGGATACGGTCAGCTTGCTTGGAAGCTAAGATGTGATGAGCGAGTTGTTAACCTTGAAAGAACCAATATTAGATATATTACAAAAAAGCAGGTTCCTGATTTAATTGATTTTGCAAGCGTTGACGTTTCGTTTATCTCGTTAAAGCTTGTATTACCTGTTATTAAAGACTTTTTGGCGGAAAATGGCGAAATGGTTTGCTTAATAAAGCCGCAATTTGAAGCAGGTAGGGAAAACGTCGGTAAAAAAGGCGTTGTTAGAGATCCAAAGGTACACGTCGACGTTGTGAAAATGATCGTCGACTTCGCTATAAATACTGGATTTGATGTAAAGGGATTAACCTTTTCACCTGTTAAAGGGCCCGAAGGCAACATAGAATACTTAATTTACTTAAAAAAAGGCACAGGTAAGCTTGAAATAGACGAAAATTCAGCCGAGCTTATTGTTGATGAGTCACATTTATTGCTTGACAAGTAGATAGGAAGTGATCTAATGCGAGTATTATTGTTACCAAACTTTCAAAAAGAAGACTGCGACGAAATTGTAAGACAGGCAGTTGATATTTTAAGGCGTGAAAACGTTGAAATAATTTCACCCGAAAAATACAAAGAACAGTTGTCTAAGTACGAGATTGATTTTGCCTGTGATGAGCAAATCTTCTCTAAAAAAATAGATTTTGCGCTTACAATTGGCGGCGACGGAACTATAATTAGAGCTGCAATCATTGTACTTGAATACGATATTCCCATAATAGGTATCAACTTGGGCACTCTTGGCTTTTTGGCAGGAATCGAAAAGAACGAGCTGCATCTACTAACGGATATTGTCAAGGGTGACTATGCAATTGATGAGCGAACGACCTTGTCCGTTACCGTTACGCACAAAGACGGTAGTAAACACAATTTTGTTGCTGTAAACGATATGGTTATTAGTAGAAACGCTCTTTCAAGAATTATTGATATAAACATATCTTGCGGTGGTATCAAAACCGCGCACTATAGAGCGGATGGCATTATAGTTTCGACTGCATCGGGCTCAACGGCTTATGCTATGGCGGCAGGCGGACCAATTGTTCACCCAAGTGTAAAGGGAATATCCATTACACCCATTTGCGCCCATTCCTTGTATGCGCGCACGCTTTTATTACCTGATTACGAAAATATAACAATATATACAAACGCAAATTCCGATACAATTAAGGCATTTATGGTGGCGGATGGCATTTCATCCGAAGAAATAAATAAGGATGACGTTGTAGAAATTAAGCGCCACGATAAAACATTGAAGTTTATTTTATTAAAAGGCAAAAGCTTCTATTCATCTATAGACAAAAAACTAATGGAGAAATAAGTAAATGAAACAAAAAAGACAACAAAAAATCCTCGAAATCATAGCAAATCATGAGGTTGACACCCAAAGTAAATTAATGGAGCTTTTAAAAGATGCGGGATTTGTGGCAACACAGGCGACACTTTCAAGAGATATAAGAGAGCTTAGGCTTTTAAAGGTGATGAGCGAAAGCGGAGTGTATAAATACGACGTTTCATCCCAAGAAAAATTACCCGAAATGAACAATAAATTTCGTGCAATTTTTTCCGAAGCGGTGGTTAGTGTTGACTACGCCTTTCATATTGTAGTTCTCAAATGTCATACAGGAATGGCAAGTGCGGCTTGTGCGGCGCTTGATAATATGAAATATCGCGACGTTGTCGGCTCGATAGCGGGCGATGATACCATTTTTATTTTACTTAGAAGCGAACAGCAAGCCTTAAAGCTGGTTAGCGAAATAAAACAAAACATCAATTCTTAAAGGGGTTACATACAATGTTAATGCAACTTCAAATTGAAAATGTTGCAGTCATAGAAAAGGCAAATATTGATTTTACGGCCGGTCTTAACATTCTTACGGGTGAAACGGGCGCCGGTAAATCAATAATCATTGATTCAATAAACGCAGTTACAGGCGAAAAAACCTCGAAAGACATAATAAGAACCGGTGCTCAAAAAGCGAAAATTACGGCGATTTTCAGTGACGTTGGACAAGATGCGGAAAACGCTGTTACTGAGCTTATCGGTGAAATGTCGGATGATGGATTTGTTATGCTAAGCCGTGAAATTTCGCAGGACGGTAGAAGTGTTTGCCGCCTTAACGGAAACGTTGTTCCAATGTCAATTATAAAACAAATTTCTCCTTTTCTTATAAATATCCACGGCCAGCAAGACAACCAACAGCTTTTTTCAGCATCTAAGCATCTTCAATTTGTGGATGCCTACGGTCAGCTTGAAAAGGAAACCGAGGAATATAGACAAGTATACAAAAAATTGTGCGACGTTCGCGCTGAGCTTCAAAGCACTGAAACCAACGATGAATTAAAAGAACGAAAATTAGAGCTTTTAAATTTTCAAATAGAAGAAATTGAAAGCGCGCAGCTTGTTTCGGGCGAGGAAGAAGAACTTCTTTCGACAAGAGATATTATTAGAAACTGCGAAAATCTATCCGAGGGTGTAACAACGGCACTTGCACTACTTGGCGGCGACGAGCAGTCGGATGGCGCTTTAAGTATTGCAAAACAGGCGGCGATGGAGATAGCCTCGATAGCGGAGTATGATGAATCGTTTTCGGACGTTTCTACACGCGCTTGTGCTGTTGCTTATGAGCTTGAGGAAATTCTTTCCGAAATTAGAGATGCTGAAGGAAAGTTTGAGTTTAACCCTTCGAGATTAGATGAGGTAGAAGAGCGGCTCGACGTCATTTTCCGCTTAAAACAAAAGTATGGCGGAAGCGTTGAAAGCGTGCTTGAAAAGCTGCAGCAGCTTAAAGATGAGGTTGATAAAATCAATTTCGGTGAACAAAACATCGCCAACCTTTCAAAACAGCTTGATGAGCTTACAAAAATAGCATCGGAAAAAGCGAAAACTCTTTCAGTAAAAAGAAAAACAGCTGGAGAATATTTAAGTCAGCAAATAAAGAATGAACTGTCATTCTTGGATATGCCAAACGTGGTATTCACGGTTAGTCAAAAGGCGGCCGATTTAAAGTCGGATGGATGCGATGATATTGAGTTTTTAATTTCCGCAAACGCAGGTGAAACTCCGCGCCCGCTTGCTAAAATTGCGTCAGGCGGTGA
>CAZDLQ010000158.1:0-3298 GCA_964506315.1 uncultured Oscillospiraceae bacterium | reverse complement strand
TAGGCTCGACCTTTTTAGGCTCCTCTTTCTTAGGCTCGGGCTTTTTAGGCTCTTCGCGCTTGGGCTGCTCCTTCTTGGGTTCTTCCTTTTTAGGAGCCTCTTTTTTAGGTTCTTCGCGCTTAGTCTCAGCCTTTTTGGGCTCTTCTTTCTTAGGTTCGTCTTTCTTTTTAGCCTTTTCGCGCTCGGCCTTTTTCTCGGCCCATTTTTCGCCCTCTTTAAAATAAGCGTCAAGGGTTTTGAGCGCATTCTTTTTAGTGTAATGCTCGAATACTATATTAAGCTCGTCTTCATTAAGCGTGCTTGCAGTTTTTTTGCCTGCGTCACCGCGAGCGACGAACACCTCGATAATTTCCTTGGCATCAACGTTAAAATCCTTAGCAAGCTCACTGAGTTTATATTTTACTACCATCAGATACCCTCCTGTGTAACAAGTTTTTGTTTAAGCAATTTGGTAAAACCCTCATCGGTTACGGCGATTATGCCCGTAAGCTTTCCGATGCCACCGCCGAGTGTGCGCATATCGTATTTTGTGCTGATATGCTCAACCTCATAGGTTTCACATAAGAACGCAAGCTCTTTTGCAGTTTTTGCGGATAGGTCGGTTGCTGAAAAAACAACCGTAGCCTCTCCTCTTTGCATAGCGTTCTTAACGGTTTCAAAACCGAAAACTAATCTACCGGCCCTTTTGCAAAGACCAAGCGCCGAGAGAAAACCATCATTCATTTTTTCCGATTTCCCCCTGCAAGCTTTCAAAAACCTTTTCGGGAATTTCACATTCAAGCGCTCTACTAAGTGCGCCGATTTTACGCGCTTTACTAAGGCAGGCGGTACTGTTGCAAACATACACGCCTCTACCCGAGCGTCTACCCGTAAGGTCAAGACAAATCTCACCCTCGGGCGTTCTCACAACCCTCACCAGCTCATTTTTCGCCTTTTTTTCTCGACAAGCACAGCAACTGCGCATCGGAATCTTTTTTTGCGGCATAATGTCATTCCCTTCAAAAATTTCTAAAAGTTAGTTTTCACCGTAAAATCCGCTTTCAGGACGGATATCAATCTTATAACCTGTAAGTCTTGCGGCAAGGCGAACGTTTTGTCCCTTATTACCGATTGCAAGCGAAAGCTCATTATCAGCAACGGTTACTCTACAAGCCTTTTTGTCTTCCTCGGACTCTAAAATTTCAACCTTGGTGATGTGCTTTGCAGGCGAGAGAGCCGCTGTGATAAACTCAGCAGGATCGTCGCTGTATTTTACAATGTCAATCTTTTCTCCGCCGAGCTCGTTTACGATGTTATCAATACGGGTTGATTTTGCACCGATACAAGCGCCGACTGCGTCAACGTTTTCGTCGCGGCTGTAAACTGCGATCTTTGTTCTTGAGCCTGCTTCTCTTGAAATCGACTTGATTTCAACAGTTCCGTCGTAAATCTCAGGAACCTCAAGCTCAAACATACGTTTTACCATACCGGGATGTGTTCTTGAAATCATAATCTTGGGAGGACGCGAGGTCTTTTCGATATTGCGCTTTACGTCAACCACGTAAACCTTAATCATTTGACCGATCTCAAAAGTCTCGCCGGGGATACTCTCACTTGCAGGGAGCATAAACTCGCCCTTGCCCATATCAATGGTAACGGTGCCGCGAGCCTCGTCAATGCCGACAACCTTTGCGGAAACCAGTTCGTGCACCTTGCTTTGATACTCTTTAAATGTATTGAGTCTTTCTTCCTCTTTAATTCCCTGACGGAAAACGTGCTTTGCGCTCTGAGCGGCAATTCTACCCATATCCTTGGTCTTGATCTTAATATCAACGTGACCGCCGATTTTTGCGCGTTTACTGTAATTTAAAGCCTCATCAAGTGTGATTTCAGCCTTGGGATTTTCAACAACCTCAACAACGTTTTTACGGATTGCTACCGCAAATTTTCTTGTTTCGGGGTTAATGTCGATGATAATGTTTTCGGGCTCGCCGAAATCCTTTTTAACTGCGTTTTCAATCGCTGTGCGGATTTTGTCAAGCAGGCTTTCTACGTCAATATTTTTTTCCTGCTCAAGTGCGTTTAGTGCTTCAAAAAATTCGTTATTCATTTTCCTGTTTCCTCCAGTTTATATATTATCGTCACAAAGTTTTACAAATGCACAGTCGGCAAGGGGGATTTTGCTCTCCTCGCCTTCAAGCGAGATTTCGGCGTTTTCAAAGCCTGAAAGGCGCGCCTCTATCTCTTTTCGGCCGCTTGCGTCGGGTCTTATTAGCCGCACCAAAACGGTTTCGCCTATATATCTTGCAAAATGCTCAGCCGTTCTAAGTTTTCTTCCAAGTCCGGGAGAGCCGACCTCTAAATAATAGCTTTGGTCAATCGGGTCCGCCTCGTCGATAAGCGGGTCGATAGCGCGGCTGAATGTCTCGCACTCTAAAATATCAATATCGCCCTCGTTTTTCTCGACAAGCACCTTTAGAAACCACTCGGCGCCCTCTTTTTCAAAGGTAACGTCCCAAAGCTTTAGGCCCATTTCATCACAAATCGGCAAAACGATTTGTCTTACAGTTTCGGCTGTATTGCCCGTTTTTTTGCCCATAGCGTCCTCCTTATTTACAAAAGGTTTTAAACAAAAACAAAAGAGCGGGGCGACCCACTCTTTGACCTTTCGTGTTATTACTCCATTAGTATACCACCGCAATACAAAAAATGCAAGTGTTTTTTGTTTTTTTATACAAAATATAAAAAGCGCCCTACTTTTGTGATATAAATTTCTTTATTGCCTCGAAGGTTTGGTCGCTTATAACGTGTTCGACCTTGCAGGCGTCCTTTGCCGCTATCTCGCTCGGCACATCGAGCAGCTCAAGGCAGCTTGTTAAAATATCGTGGCGTTCATAAATTTTTTGGGCAACCGCCTCGCCCGTTTCGGTAAGCTTTAAACTGCCGTCGGGGAGCATTTCTACGTAGTCATTTTTCTTCAGGTTCGAAACGGCGCGGCTCACGCTCGGCTTGGAATAACCCATGTGCTCCGCAACGTCAATACTGCGCACTACACCGCCTTTTTTGGACAACACGTATATCGTTTCCAAATACATCTCGGCCGATTCCTGCATACGCATAAGCTTTCCCTCCATAAAATTCTATGAATATTATACCACATTTACGCATTATTTCAAGTAGTGATTTTTTAGGAAATTTTATTTGAGGTGAGAGAAAATGACATTAAAATCCGCACGCGAGGGACGCGAGTACATAGTACAAAAGGTAAACGTTGACGACCGCGAGCTTAAGTCCTTTTTGTTTACGCTCGGCCTCTATA
>CAZDLQ010000157.1:0-3303 GCA_964506315.1 uncultured Oscillospiraceae bacterium | reverse complement strand
CCTCCCCTACAATATACAACTAACGTAAATTTGAACCGTAGGGGACGGCGCCTTCGACGTCCCGTAAAAACGGAACGGATAAATCCGTTCCCTACAATTACCTCAACCGTTTACTATTTCCTTTTAGCCAAACAAAAAAGATGTGCGAAATTTTCGCACATCTTTTTTGTTTATATATTCACTTTAATTCTTTGTCCCTTCTCGTCAGACTCGAAGGCGGCGCGCATAACCTCTAAAACGCGGCGAACCTGCGCGTTTTGCACCTCTTGAGGCTTTTCGCCGTCGATGGCGGCGCAAAAATCTCTATAAAAATCGTGCGGGTCGCTCGGCTTTAAGGGGTGGACGTAGCTCTCGGTTGACACGTTGTCGCGCGGAGCAAGAGTTTTGGACAAGCCCGCCGAGGTTTCAACCGGTTTTACGTCCTTTTCCTGCCACTTGTTCATTTTGGTAATCTCAACGTCGCAGTTCCAGTCACGCATAAGCGCCGTACCGCCGCGGCACTGCAGGTAAAAACGCGGCAGCTTAATAAAGTTGTAGGTGCCGACCTCAATGTGCGCGGTGATGCCGTTTTCAAAGGTGATTTCAAGGAAAACGCCGTCGTCAACCTCGTCGTAGGTTATGTGGGTAAGTCGGCAGTCAATTTGAGTTATCTTGTAGGGGAAAAGCTTTAGCGCCTGGTCGATAATGTGAACGCCCCAGTCGTAAAGCATTCCGCCGCCGCACTCTTTTTTCATACGCCAGTCACCCGGGATACCGCGCGAGCCGTGAACGCGCGACTCTAAACGGATAGCGTCCCCGATTTCGCCCGAATCCACAATTTCCTTTATCGCGATAAATTCTTTATCCCAGCGCCTGTTTTGGTGAACGGTGAGAAGGCGGTTTTGTGCTTTTTGCGCCGCAACCATCCTGTCAAACGACTCTACCGAGAGTGCAACGGGCTTTTCGCAAACGGTGTGATGACCGCTTTCTAAAGCCTTGATAGTAACCTCTTCGTGCCTGTCGTTTGGAATTGCGACAACAATTATATCAACGCTTTTGTCGGCAAAAACGGCGTCGTTGTTTTCATATACGAAAATGCCGCGCTCGCGTGCAAGCTCACGCTCCTTAGGGTCAATGTCCGAGATGCCCGCAAGCGTGACCACGTCACTTTTTAAAATGTGCGAGCAGTGCCATTTACCCATTCCGCCGTAGCCGATAACTGCAACCTTTTTCAAAAAATCACCTTCCGTGCTTTTCTTGCCTCTTGGGCTTGATATAATTATATTGCAAATTTTCGGCATAATCAATGATAAGATATTGTTAAACTATAAAAATATTGCTAATTCTTTAGCAAACGACAGGCTTCCAGGCAAACGGAAGCAAATCGGCGGCCGCCACTTTAATCATATTTCCCTCGTCATCGTTTAAAATAACTTTTATGTCGGGGCAGTATTCTATTAGCATTTGGCGGCAGTTGCCGCAGGGCGAAAAGAGGCAGTTTTGCGCCTTTTCGTGCACCGCAACAATGGTGTCAAACTCACGCTCGCCTTGAGAAATGGCAATACCAAGAGTTATGTACTCGGCGCAGGAGCCGTGGATGCCGTCGCAGTTAACGCCGCTGTAAATTTTGCCGTTTTTGCACCTAACCGCCGCACCGACTGTGTGATGATACACGCCGTCGTCAAAGTTTTTCTTGAGTGTTTCGAGCGCGATTTTTATAAGCTCGCGGTCGCTTTCGTTTATCTCATAAAAGGTCATTTTTCATTCTCCTTTCATATTAAATATAGCAAAAACATTGGGGGTTGTAAAGTAGCCGTTTTGTGTTATAATAGGGTAAAAGAAGCTTTTAAAGGGAGGGTAAAGCCGTGGAAGAAAGAAAAGACTTTTTGCAGTCCGAAAAGGACTACAGCGCGCAAATCCTTCAAATAATACGGGGCGAGCGCTCCGACGAGCAAATAAAAGAAGAACTTGAACAGTACCACGAAAACGATATTGCGGGCGTTTTTGAAGACCTCACGGCGCAGGAACGCCGGCGGCTTTTTAAAGTTCTTGACACCGACTTTATGTCGGAAATCGTTGCCTTCCTTGACGACGCAGCCGACTATTTAAGCGAAATTGACACCGACGACGCGGCCGACATTATCGAGCAAATGGACGCCGACGAAGCACTTGAAACCTTAGACGACCTTGACGAGCAAAAGAGAAACGAGATTTTAGAGCTTATCGAGGACGAGGAAATTAAGGAAGACATCGAGCTTATTGACTCTTATGAGGGCGAGCAGTTCGGTAGCCGTATGAGCACCAATTTTATTGCGGTAAAGCGCAGTCAAACCGTCAAGCAAACCATGCGCACCTTAATTTCCGAAGCGGCTAAAAACGATAACATTTACACCATTTTTGTTACCGAAGAGGACGGCTCTTTTTACGGCGTAATTGACCTAAAAGACTTAATTGTTGCGCGAAGCAGCACCGAGCTTGAAAGCCTTATAGTAACCGCCTTCCCGTTTGTTTATGATACTGATATTATTTCCGAAAACATCGAGCATCTTCGCACGTATTCCGAGAATATGATTCCTGTAATTTCGGCAAAGAACCGTGCGCTGCTCGGCGTAATTACCTCAAACGACATCACCGAGCTTATTGACGAGGAGCGCGGTGACGATTACGCCAAAATGGCGGCGTTAACGGCCGAGCAGGAGCCCGACGAAACGCTTTTTGCAAGCCTTAAAAAGCGCGTGCCGTGGCTGATTGCCTTGCTTTTTATGGGACTTGTGGTGTCGGGCGTTGTGGGACTTTTTGAAGGCGTGGTTGACGCGCTTCCAATGATAGTTTCATTCCAGTCGCTGATACTCGGAATGGCGGGCAACGTGGGAACACAGTCGCTTGCGGTGACGGTTAGAGCGCTCGGCGGCGGTGAACAGCTTAGCTTTAAGGAGCAGGTTGTGACCATTTTAAAGGAAGTGCGCGTGGCGCTGCTTAACGGCCTTGTGCTCGGCGCAATTTCGTTTGTAATCGTGTGCGCCTATTTGTTTGCGTTTGCGTCCTACAGCGCGCCGTTTGTGCTTGCTACCGCAGGCTGTGTGGGGCTTGCAATGTGCTTTGCGATGGCCATCTCGGGCTTTACCGGCGCGGCAATTCCCATAATGCTGTATCGCTTCGGTGTTGACCCCGCCGTCGCATCAGGCCCGCTGATTACTACCATAAACGACCTCGTCGCCGTAATCAGCTATTATTCACTCGCCTGGGCATTGCTGCTTAATATGTAGAAAAAGAGAAACTCCTCGGAATTTCCGAGGAGTTTTGTTTTTGCATTTTGTGGGCAGG
>CAZDLQ010000156.1:0-3334 GCA_964506315.1 uncultured Oscillospiraceae bacterium | reverse complement strand
ATGTACGAGCTTGGCGGAAACGTGCTGAGTGTTGCGGATGCGGATAGCAGTTCGGCGTCAAAAGGCGAAACTATAGCCGATACCGCGCGTATTGTAAGTATTTATGCTGACGTTATGGCAATCCGTCACCCAAAGGAAGGCGCGCCTTATGTTGCATCAAAATATGCAACTGTGCCTGTTATCAATGCAGGGGACGGTGGACACCATCACCCAACCCAAACACTTGCCGATCTTTTAACCATTTATCGCGAAAAAGGTGGTTTATCCAATTTAACTGTTGGTTTTTGCGGTGATTTAAAGTACGGTAGAACAGTTCATTCGCTCATTTCGGCGCTTTCAAGGTATGAGAATATTACGGTGGTGCTAATTTCACCAAATGAGCTTAAAATTCCGGGTTATATAAAGAAGGACGTTATTGCAAAAAACAATATGAAGTGTATTGAAACTACTTCACTTATTGATGCCATTCACGAGCCTGACGTGCTTTATATGACAAGAGTTCAGCGTGAGAGATTTGAAGACGCCTCGGAGTATGAGAGATTAAAGGACAGCTATATTTTAAGCGTAGATATGCTCAAAGACGCAAAAAGTGATCTTACAATTATGCATCCGCTTCCCAGGGTAAATGAAATACACACAAACGTGGATTCCGACCCAAGAGCCTGCTATTTTACACAGGCCAAAAACGGAAAGCTTATGCGTATGGCGCTGATTTTAAAATTATTAGCCGATAAAGACGTAAAAGAAGAACAGTTCGATAACACTAATGTTGTAAATAAACTTAGTTGTGATAATCCAAAGTGCATTTCAAATGCCGAAGAATCGCTTGACAGCGTTTTTAAAGCAGTTGATGAGGAAGATGGAATTTATAGATGTATTTACTGTGATCACAAGGCAAACACAAAGGAGAAATAAACATGGCAACATTCATAAACGAGCCCTCACACACATTTGATGAATATCTTTTAATTCCGGGATATTCTTCCGATAAGTGCATCCCTGCAAACGTTAGTTTAAAGACACCGCTTGTTAAATTCAAAAAGGGAGAGCAGTCTAAAATTACAATGAATATTCCGCTTGTATCGGCTATTATGCAATCCGTTTCGGATGATAAAATGGCCGTTGCACTTGCAACTGAGGGCGGCGTTTCATTTATATACGGCTCGCAGTCAATAGAGGACGAGGCGGCGATGGTTAAACGCGCTAAAAGCTATAAAGCAGGCTTTGTTAAGAGCGATTCAAACATTGGCCCTGACGACACACTTGCCGACGTCGTGGCTCTTAAAGAAAAGACGGGCCACTCCACCGTTGCTGTAACCTCGGACGGAACAAGCGATGGCAAGCTTTTGGGTATCGTTACAGGCCGTGATTATAGAATCAGCCGAATGAGTCCCGACTTAAAGGTGCGCGAGTTTATGACTCCGTTTGATAAGCTTATATGGGCAAAAGAGGGCATAACCTTAAAGGAAGCTAACGATATAATTTGGGATAACAAGTTAAATTCACTTCCCATAATTGATAACGATGGAAAACTTTGCTATTTTGTCTTTAGAAAAGACTACGATACTCACAAAAGAAACCCCAACGAGCTGCTTGACGCGTCAAAGAGATACGTTGTCGGCGCGGGAATCAACACACGCGACTATGCACAGCGTGTACCTGCACTTATAAACGCAGGCGCCGATGTATTGTGCATAGATTCTTCGGAGGGCTTTTCCGAGTGGCAAAGACTTACTATAAATTGGATACGCCAAAATTACGGTGATAGCGTAAGCGTTGGCGCAGGAAACGTTGTTGACACTGAAGGCTTTAGATTTTTAGCCGATTGCGGTGCTGATTTTATTAAGGATGGTATCGGCGGCGGTTCAATTTGTATAACAAGGGAAACCAAAGGCATAGGCAGGGGACAGGCTACCGCACTTATCGAGGTTTGTAAGGCAAGAGATGAGTACTTTAAGGAAACAGGAGTATATATCCCCGTTTGTTCGGACGGCGGTATTGTATATGACCACCACATAACACTTGCGCTTGCAATGGGTGCTGATTTTGTTATGCTCGGAAGATATTTCGCAAGATTTGACGAGAGCCCCACAAATAAGGTGAACATTGGCGGAACCTATTATAAGGAATATTGGGGAGAGGGCTCGGCCCGTGCAAGAAACTGGCAGAGATACGACCTTGGCGGCGACAAAAAGCTTTCGTTTGAAGAGGGCGTTGATTCCTATGTTCCATATGCGGGTAAGCTTAAGGACAACGTTGCACTGTCACTTAGCAAGGTTAAATCCACAATGTGCAACTGCGGAGCACTCAGCATACAGGAGCTTCAGCAAAAAGCAAAATTAACGCTTGTGTCAGCAACAAGTATTGTTGAGGGCGGAGCACACGACGTAATTAGTAAGGAGAAAACAACGGCGATAAAGTAATAAAAAATAAGTTTTGTGCCTTGACACGAGTTGCGCTGTGTGTTACAATTTAGAGCGTAAACTTAATAATTATTCTTTGCGACTGACGGAATTGTGGAGCACCACAGAGGAACAAAGAATAACGGGATTTTTCCCATTTAGCCGACCGTCTGGGCACAGTTAACTTTAAGCGAGTTAAGTGTGCCCTTTTTTATTTTTTAGGAGGTAATTCTATGAAAAAAGTTGGAATTGTAATGGGTAGCGACAGCGACCTTCCAATCATAAAAAAAGCAACCGATACTCTTAAAGAGCTTGAGATACCGTTTGAGGTACATATTTATTCGGCTCATAGAACTCCCGTAGAAGCAAGAGATTTTGCCGCAAATGCGAGGAATAACGGCTTTGGTGTAATTATTGCTGCGGCAGGTATGGCGGCGCACCTTGCAGGCGCTATTGCCGCTAATACAACCCTGCCCGTAATTGGTATTCCGTGCAAATCCTCTCAGCTTGACGGAATGGATGCGCTTTTGTCAACAGTTCAAATGCCTTCGGGCATTCCTGTTGCAACAGTTGCAATAAACGGCGGTGCTAATGCCGCAATTTTAGCTGCACAAATGCTTGCTATTGAAGATAGCGCGCTTGCTCAAAAGCTTCAAAACAAGAGAAACGATGCGGCAAAAGCAGTTTTAGAAAAAGATAAAGACGTTATGAACAATTTATAAGCTTACATATATAAAAGGAGAAATAAAAATGGAAAAGAAACTTGTCTACACAGGAAAAACAAAGGACGTATTTGCTCTTGATAACGGAAACTATTTGCTTAAATTTAAGGACGACTGCACAGGTAAAGACGGAGTATTTGATCCGGGCGAAAATGCAGTAGGTCTTACAATTGACGGTGTTGGTGATGTTAATCTTCGTATGTCAATTTA
>CAZDLQ010000155.1:0-3351 GCA_964506315.1 uncultured Oscillospiraceae bacterium | reverse complement strand
ATTATCTTGATATAGTTCCCAATTTCAAAAGAATTTTTGTTGATAATGAGGAAATCAAAAGCCTCAATTCTAAATTTAGAAATAAAGACGTGGAAACCGACGTTTTGTCATTTCCGCTCGGTGAGAACGGCGTTTGGGATAAAAACCCTCAAAACGGCGCTTGCCTTCTTGGCGACATTGTTATTTCGGTGGAAAAGGCAATGGAACAGGCTGAAAATTTCGGCCATTCTCTTCAAAGAGAAATCGGATTTTTAACCGTTCATTCAATGCTTCATTTGCTTGGCTACCATCACGAAAACGGTGGCCTTGAGCTTGTTAGAATGCGTGAAAAAGAAGAAGAAGTACTCGCAAAGCTTGGCCTTTCAAGAGATGCAAGCTACGTTTTGGAGGACGAAGAATAGATTATCGCTATGCCGTATGAAATGCATACGGCATTATGCATATAATTGGAGAAAAATATGAAAAAAACAAAGTCGTCATTCGTTACAATCATAGGAAAACCAAACGTTGGTAAATCAACGCTTTTAAACGCACTTTTGGGCGAAAAGGTTGCAATTACCTCGGATAGACCGCAAACAACAAGAACTAAAATTATGGGTGTACTCACTTTAGATGAAACACAAATTGTTTTTACTGACACACCCGGTATGCTTGCGCCAAAGAATAGACTCGGCAAGCATATGAAAAAGGCAATTGTTGACGCTGTTTCTGAGGTTGATATGATTATTCTTGTCACTGAGGCTTTTAGACAGCCCGACGAAACCGAAATTTCGCTTATTGAGTCGATAAAGGCGCAAAAAAGTAAGGCTATTTTGATTATAAATAAAATTGACTGCATCAAGGATAAAAAGCGCCTTGCCGAGCTTATTGCTAAATACAATAATATGTATAAGTTTGAGGAAATCATTCCGGCATCGGCACAAGACGGAATTAACCTTGATGTTTTAATTGATTCTATCGTAAAAAATGCGCCCGAAATGCCGCATTTTTTTCCCGACGATACTCTTACCGACCAGCCCGAAAAGGTAATTGTATCGGAGCTTATTCGTGAAAAAATACTCAATTTACTTCGCGATGAGGTGCCGCACGGAGTTGCTGTGTCTATTGAAAAAATGCGTGAGCGCCAAGGCAAAAACATAATGGATATTGACGCTACGATTTACTGTGAAAAGAAAAGCCATAAAGGCATAATTATAGGCAAATCGGGTAGTATGCTTAAAAAAATCGGTATGCTTGCAAGAGCTGACATCGAGGCTTTTTTGGATATGCCTGTAAATCTAAAATGCTGGATAAAAATTAAAGAAGATTGGCGCAATAATGAGGGACTAATTCGAGAGTTTGGCTTATCCGAGGAATAAATAATATTTCCTCGGAAATGTAAAAGTTTCCACAACATATAATATCAGTAAACGGGTTAAATTATAAATAATAATTTATAAACGGAGTTGGTATTATGCAGGCTGCACAGTTGTGGGAATTATTTCAAAAGACGGGGAATATCGGCGTTTATATTTTGTATAAGAAAACGCAGGAACAGGACAGCTTGTTAATAACAAAGGAAGGAGAAAACACCGATGTTGATTCAGGTTTCGGGTATAGTGATAAAAGAAACTGATTCGGGTGAAAAGGACAAATATATTACAATATTGACCGACTCGCACGGTGCTATCGAGGTTTTTGTTAAGGGTGCAAGAAGCAAGGGGAGTCGCTTTGCTGTTTCAACGTCGCTTTTTTGTTATTCTAAGTTTGAGCTGTTTTTTAATAAATCAAAGTATTACGTTGACCAAGCGGATACTGTGAATATGTTTTACGACGTAAGATATGACCTTCAAAGATTATCACTCGCGTCGTATTTTTGCCAAATATTATGCGAAATCAAGCCGCAAGGTGACAATACCGCCGAGGTTTTAAAGCTAATGCTCAATTCAATGCATTTGCTTGCTAACACGAAAAAAGATGCAAGAATTATTAAAGCGGTTTTCGAGCTTCGTGTTATGGCGCTTAGCGGATTTTCTCCAAACCTTGTGGGCTGTGAGAAATGCGGAGAATTTGACAAGCTTATGCGGTTTTATATAAGTGAAGGCGATATTATTTGCGAGGATTGCGCAAAAGAGACGTTTGAAGAAAACGCTGGCGGAATTTTCGCACTGCTTACTCCTGCGGTGCTCTCCGCAATGCGCTACATACTGTATTCCGAGCCTGCAAAGGTTTTTGCCTTTACACTTGATAATGACAATTTAAAGCTACTTAATGAGGTTTGCGAAAGCTATCTTGTATGGCAAACCGAGAGAAATTATAAATCACTTGAATTTTTAAAAACAATGATGGACTGACGAGGACATTTTTATGAGTATTACGGAAGAAAAAAAGTCCCCAAGCTGTTTAGAGCTTGACACGGTGCTTGAAATAGTTTCGAATGAAGCCTCTTTCCCTGATAGTGTAGAGAGGATTTTGTCGTTGTGCCCAAATTTTGATTATTCGCTGACGGCGCAGGCCTTAACGCGTACCAAAGACGCGTACGATTTAGCAGCAAAATATGGCTCACCGCATTTTAGAGGCATTGTTAACATATCCGCACCTCTAAAAAGAGCAAAAAGCGGCGGCAATTTGTCTTTAAAAGAGCTTTTACAGGTGGCTGAAGTGCTTAGAAACGTTATGCTGTTATCTCAATATAGAGAGCAATTTAGCGCGGTAAGTACGTCTCTTGATTATTTGTTTAATTCCGCCACGCCTAACAAGTATCTTGAGGAGAAAATCACTACGTCAATTATATCGGAAGATACCGTTTCGGATAACGCGAGCTTAGAGCTCAGTAATATTCGTAGAAGCATTAGAAGAGAAAATGCCCAAATTAAAGAAAAGCTCGATAAAATAATCCGCAGTCAGTCACACCAAAAGCACCTGCAGGATGCGATTGTTACGCAAAGAGATGGCCGTTACGTTATACCTGTTAAACAGGAACACCGCAGTGAGATTGACGGTCTTGTGCATGATATTTCTTCGAGCGGCGCTACTATTTTTATTGAGCCTACAACGGTTGTTGAAGCAAATAACCGTATTAGAATTTTAGAAGCAAAAGAGAGAGACGAGATACTGCGAATAATTGCCGAGCTTTCGAGTGAGGTTGCGACCTTTGCCGACTCGATTTCGGTATCCTACGACGCGCTTGTTGAGATCGACTCTATTTTTGCCATGGCAAATTACGCCTATAAAACCAAAGCAACGTTACCTATAATAAATGATAAGGGCGTAATTGAGCTTAAAAAGGCACGTCATCCGCTCATTGATGCAGGGAAGGTTGTTCCTATTGATATAAGACTCGGAAGTGATTTTTCAACGCTTGTTATAACC
>CAZDLQ010000154.1:0-3362 GCA_964506315.1 uncultured Oscillospiraceae bacterium | reverse complement strand
CAACTCTCTGCTGCTGACCGCCCGAAAGCTCACTGGGCTTTCTGTCCATAAGCTCTTCAATTTGAACAAGCTTTGCGGCATTGTAAGATCTTTCAATCATTTCCTCTTTGGTAAGCTTGTCAGCACCCTTAAGGTTTTGGAGAGGGAACATAATGTTTTGCTTAACTGTCATGTGAGGATAAAGAGCGTAGTTTTGGAACACAAGTCCAACACCACGGTTCTCAGCCGACAGCTCGGTAACGTCGTCATCTCCAAAGAAAATTTGACCCTTGGAAGGCTTTTGAAGACCGCTAATCATATAAAGAGTAGTACTCTTACCGCAGCCTGAGGGGCCGAGCAGACCAATGAGCTTACCATCGGGGATGGTAAAGGTAAAATCATTGACTGCGATTACTTCCTCACCCGATTTTTTGTTTCTGGAGGGGAAGATTTTTGTTAAATTTTGCAAACCAACTTTCATATCGCTTCGCCTTTCCTATTTATTTTGTTTTTTATATAAACTTTTTTTGGAAACTAATTTAATGTACGGCTTAATATTCGGCACGCTCGGCCGCTTCTTTTGCCTTTTTCTCTTTGTACGCGAGTAAATCCTCTACAGTTTCAAATATCATTTGGCTTGTAAGATCAACCGTAACGGTTGAAGAGAGCTTATCGTGAATGGGCGTTCTCTCGCGGTTTGCGATTAAAAGCCCCAACTGTACAATAAGTAAAATACCAATAACCATAACTGCTGCGGCAACCATTGAATTAAAGTAAATCATAACGGCGCAAAAAACAGGGATCATTGTTTCAATAGTGTACTTGCCGAGAATCGAGCGAACGAACAGCAAAAACGGAGTAAGCCTAACGCCGTCAATGCGCATAACGCCGATGCCGAAAATCTTTTTACCGAGCGTTTGACCGTTTTTAAACAGCAGCGGAACCAAAAACTCAAGCAAAAGATAAGAAATCAATATAGAAAAGATTGCAATAACAAGCGTGAGATTTAAAAGCATACGGTAGGTTTTATTTACCGCCTCGTCCTTAGAGAAGGCAACCGACGCCTCGTCAAAGGTGGCGCGGTCCTCTTCGGAGAGGGCGTTGTACTCTTCAAGAGAAATATCAAAATCTAAATTATAGTCTTTTTCATAACGCGCATAGTGCGCCTCAAGTTCGGTGAAATAAGAGGTGTAGTTTATGGCACAGGAGAAAAGGTACGCCACGCCCATAATGACCATCACCAACATAATAAAGTCAAAAAGTGCGGCGGAAATTCTTTTCCAGGTATTTGCCTTTTGAAAATCGTACAACGTCTTCACCTCTTATAATAGTAAATAAAAATATACATACAATATACCTATTAAGAGTATAGCATACCGCCCTATAAAAAGCAACAATTTTTGCTACAAAAAACAACAAAAAATAAGCTCATATTTTTTGTGAAATATAACAAAAAAACGAGGGTTTTGTAGCAGTTTTGCATTGTAAATATTTTACAAAATAAAAATATACAATATATTGTGTTTTTGTATTGACAAACGTGGAAATATGGTATAAGATAGTTAATGCACGCGAGGCGGAGGACAAGCTTTTCCGCCCCGCTTAAATTGTCTATAGAACAGGTTAGGAGGCGGCAAAATATGCATATAAAGGGCCTGCAAAAGCTCACGCTTTTAGACTATCCCGAGCACTTGGCCGCAACCGTGTTTACGGGCGGCTGTAACCTTCGCTGTCCGTTTTGCCACAACGCCTCTTTGGTTTTGGAAAATATAGCCGAAATAGACGAGGACGAGGTGCTTGCTTTCCTTAAAAAAAGACAAGGCATTTTAGAGGGCGTTTGTATAACCGGCGGTGAACCGCTGCTGCAGCCTGATCTTGATGATTTTATAAGGGAAATAAAAAAGCTCGGGTATAAGGTGAAGCTCGACACTAACGGTAGCCTTCCCGATAAGCTCTCTAACCTTCTTTCTAAAAACTTAGTAGACTACGTAGCGATGGACATAAAAAATTCTCCCAAAAAATATTTTTCCACCTGCGGAGTTGAGGTACAAAATCCGCTCGAATTTTACTCTCCGTTTAAAAAGAGCATAGAAATTATAAAAAGCTCGGGCGTAAAATATGAGTTTCGCACCACGGTAGTAAGTGAGCTTCACACCCTCTCGGACATAGAGGAAATAGGGGCCGAAATTCGCGGCGCGGCGGCGTGGCATCTACAATGCTTTAAGGACTCGGGTGACCTTATTTTAAAGGATGCTTTTACTGCGCCCGATAAGCAAACGCTGCTAAAAATGCAGCAAACAGCAGGTAAGTTTGCTGTAAAGTGCGATATACGCGGAGTATAGCATATCTTGTAAAAGTTTATTAAAAAACCACAATATATTGTGTTTTCGCTGTTGACAAGCGCATAAAACTGTGATAACATAAGCCTACACACAAAAAATTAAAGGAGGAAAAAGGAAAATGTATAGCGTACTTAAAAGAGATGGAAAACTTGCTGAATTTGACATTTCAAAAATAGCCGATGCCATAAAGCTGGCCTTCGATGCTTGTGATAGAAATTATAATGATAGCATAATTGATTTTATCGCACTTCGCGTAACTGCGGATTTTGATAAAAAAATTGTAGATTCCCGTATATCCGTGGAGGATATTCAGGATAGTGTAGAGGACGTTCTCGGTCAGGCAGGCTATGCCGACGTTGCAAAGGCGTATATTCTTTATCGCCGCCAAAGAGAAAAGCTTCGTAATATGAAATCAACCGTTCTTGACTATAAGGAGATAGTTGATAACTACGTAAAGATTAACGACTGGCGCGTTAAGGAAAATTCAACCGTTACCTATTCGGTAGGCGGTCTTATCCTTTCAAACTCGGGTGCCATTACTGCTAATTACTGGCTTTCAGAGGTTTATGATGACGAAATCGCTAACGCGCACCGCAATGCCGACATTCATATTCACGACCTTTCAATGCTCACCGGCTACTGCGCAGGCTGGAGCTTAAAGCAGCTTATTCAGGAAGGTCTCGGCGGCGTTGTAGGTAAAATCACCTCGTCACCTGCGGCTCACCTCTCTACCCTTTGTAACCAAATGGTAAACTTCCTTGGAATTATGCAAAACGAATGGGCAGGCGCACAGGCCTTCTCGTCGTTTGATACCTATCTTGCGCCCTTCGTTAAGGCTGATAACCTTTCCTATAAAGAGGTTAAGCAGTGTATTCAGTCCTTTATTTACGGCGTAAATACTCCGAGCCGTTGGGGTACACAGTCACCCTTTACAAACATTACACTTGACTGGACAGTTCCTAATGACCTTGCCGAGCTTAACGCAATCGTCGGTGGCAAGGAAATGGACTTTAAATATAAAGACTGTAAAAAAGAAATGGA
>CAZDLQ010000153.1:0-3370 GCA_964506315.1 uncultured Oscillospiraceae bacterium | reverse complement strand
AAGCCTCCCTTGTAAAGGGAGGTGGATTTTTGCAAAGCAAAAAGACGGAGGGATTCAAATGAAAACGGCACGTCGAAAATCGCCGTGCCCTACAAATTCTATCGTACTTTGGTTAAACAATGTAGGGACCGGCCTCCCGGACGGTCCTAAAACGTAAAATTAAAAACGGGCAAATAATATTCGCCCCTACAAATTCTACCCCACGTAAATTTAAACCGCAAAAGCCCTCCTTGTGTAAAGGAGGGTGGCACGACGAAGTCGTGACGGGAGGATTGTAGCCGCCCTAGCGGCGTACTAAACAATCCCTCAGTCACCTTGCGGTGACAGCTCCCTTTGCACAAGGGAGCCTTCGGGCGAACACTGTTCGCCCCTACAAATTCTACCCCACGTAAATTAAAACAATGTATGGTGCGTTCTCGTTGCGACTCGGTCACCTCGCGGTTCTGACAGTTCACCGTACCGTCATTCATTGCCGCTCGGCCGCTTCGCTACAATTTTTAACGCACCGCAACAAATTGGTAAAAATTGTAAATGCTTGATTTACTATAGTGCCCCGTGATATAATAAAACCAACCAAATAAATTAACTAATTTATACATAATTTCCGCATTTTTAAAATTTTTTTGGTAAACTATGCTGCCAGCATAAGACTTTTGAAAATAAAAGTGTTAGAATAAGGTCAAAGAGCAAAGAAATTACATATCGCTCTTATTATTTATAGGGGGAAAAGCAAATGAAACTTAGAAAAATCGGCAAAAGTTTTTTAGCAACATTCCTGTCACTTTGTCTTATGAGCACGGCGCTCACAGGGCTAACGCTATCCGCTTCAGCAACCGGCACAAGCGACTATTACACTTATTCGGTATCAAACGGTGAGATCACCATTACCGATTGCGACACAGCTGTTTCCGGCAGTGTCACAATTCCGTCAACGCTTGGCGGCTATCCCGTAACAAGTATAGGCAGTTCCGCATTTAATAGTTGCAGCGGCATTACAAGTGTTATTATTCCTGACAGTGTAACAAGCATAGGCAACTACGCATTTTTCGAATGCAGCAGTCTTACAAATGTTACTATTGGAAAAGGCGTAACAAGCATAGGTGATTCCGCATTTAGAAATTGCGGAAGCTTAACCGATATTGATATTTCTAATGGCGTAAAAACCATAGGCGGCTCCGCATTTAGAAATTGCGTAAGCCTAACAAATATTGTTATTCCCGATAGCGTAACGAGCATAGGTGATTATGCATTTAGACATTGCAACAGCCTTGAAAAAATAACTTTACCGTTTATAGGAAACACCTTAGACGGAACGACAAACACACATTTTGGATATATATTCGGCGCTTCAACCTATTCGTATAATGATGTAAACGTGCCAACCTCACTAAAGGAGGTTGTTATAACAAAGGCAACAATCATAGACCAGTATGCGTTTTATCGCTGTGGAATAAATACTATAACCATTCCCGACACCGTAACAAAAATAGGTTATCAAGCATTTGAAGGTTGCTATGGCCTAACAGGCGTAAACATAACTGATGTTGGCGCGTGGTGTAGAATAGTATTTAGCAGCGATACCCCGCTTTATTATGCTAATTACCTGTATTTAAACGGAAATCTTGTTACTGATTTGGTTATTCCCGACGGCATAACAAATATAGGAAGGCGTGTGTTTTATAATTGCTATAACATAACCTCCGTTGCCATTCCCGACAGTGTAACAACCGTAGACTATAATGCATTTAAATACTGCAACAACCTTAAAAAAATATATTACTGCGGAACTGCTGAGCAATGGAGCAATATAACTATTAACGATGATAGCTCAGACTTTACCGATGCGGAGCTACAGTATCATAACTATGAATGGTTTATTGATAAGCCTTCTACCTGTGGGGAAGATGGCGTTAAACACGAAGAATGTACTATTTGCAAGGACACACGCAGTGTAGGTACTGTTATTGACGCTACACAACAGCACGTATATGATTACGATAACGGCACCATAGTGCCACCCACCGAACAAAATCCGGGCTACATACTTTATACCTGTACTGCTTGCGACAAAGGCAGCAAGCGCGTTTATGACGCAACCTGCAATGGTGTACAAAATATGCAGGCTACTGCAACCGATACTAATATTACGGTAACTTGGGACGAGATTGCAGGCACTACAAAATACAACCTCTACGTTAAGAACGAGTCGGGCGAAACAATTATTACAAGAGCTCTCGCGGCTGATAAAACAAGCGTTACACTCTCTTGGCCGAATGAGCTTAAGTGGGATGAAACCTACTCAATCGGCATTAGAGCAAGAACAACCAAATGGCTCGATACAGTATGGAAGGATGCTGCACTCGTAGTAGGCGATAGAATAGTAGACGTAAAGACGCAGTCGGTTGGAAGAACTATTAAAGTAGATTGGCGCGCCTACGAGGGAGCCACCCAATATTACGTATATGTATACGAAAAGGGCAAATATCCCACGGCGCTCACAAGCGTTAAAGCCACTACAAACTCGGTTGCTATCATAAATGCTATTTCTCCCGAGATAGATTATGAGGTACGTGTAATTGCAACCAAGGGCGTGACCAAAATGGCAACCGCCAATGCACTCTCTGTTGACGCAAGACTTAACGTGTTTGCTCCCGATAGCTTTGCTGAAAGAAGCATTATGCCCAACAAGGTTGCAGTAAACTTTGATGAGGTTCGCGGAGCGGATAAATACTGGATCTATTTCACGGCTGCCAATGGCGGTGAAACTATCGTGAAGGAAACAAAAAATACAACTGTCGCAGTTAGCGGTCTTGCACCCAATACAACCTATAACGTACAAATTCAGTCAAGAATCGTTGACGCTGACGGCACCCCTCGTTATAGCGGAACCTCGGCGGTGCTCGGTACAATCACTACAAACGATTGGGAGGATATGGGCTTCACTGCAACCGCGGTCGATGGCGGCGCTAAGCTTGCTTGGGAGACGCCCACCAACGCGAGTAAATACGTTATTTACCGTTCTAATAACGGCGGCAAGTCTTACTATAAACTTATTACAATTCTTAGCCCGTCAACAACAAGCTACACCGATTCATATTCATATAACAAGAATGGCTATATTTACGCAATTGTAACTTATTTTCAGGATGATTACTTTACAACAAAGAGCCCGCTTGTTAAGTCAGAAGCAATTGTAAAATAATCAAGTTGCGGATATATATGAGTTCAGTTAAAACCCCTCCCTTAAATTTAAGGGAGGGGTTTTTGCCGAATGCAAAAGACGTAAGAATTCAAATACAAACGGACGGTCGAAGGTGTAGCGCGTATTTTGCCTTCCCCTTGAGGGGAAGGTGGCAACCGAAGGTTGACG
>CAZDLQ010000152.1:0-3392 GCA_964506315.1 uncultured Oscillospiraceae bacterium | reverse complement strand
TCCTCTGACGAGGAAGGTGGCACGGCGTTAGCCGTGACGGAAGGAGAGAAAATGTAGAAACACAAAAGAACCTTCGATTTTCTCTCCCTCAGTCTTGCCTAACGGCAATCCAGCTCCCTCGTCAGAGGGAGCCAAGAAAAAGCCGCCCGTGAGGGCGGCTTTTTTATGTC
This sequence comes from uncultured Oscillospiraceae bacterium, assembly GCA_964506315.1. Lineage (GTDB taxonomy): Bacteria > Bacillota > Clostridia > Oscillospirales > Ruminococcaceae > SIG578. The sequence goes on along the minus strand of CAZDLQ010000152.1, from coordinate 3,222 downwards.
CTTTTATGATTTTTACACTTTCTATGTTTTGCACCGTCACTTTGTAATATCAAACGGCAATGGTATAACCTCGGCGCTGTCCGACGCCTTGCTCATTTCGTCCTGCAGGCTTGGAACAAACACCAAATCGCCGTCAACCTGCGCTATATCACCTAAATAATTACACAGCTCGACGCCGTTTTGGTTATAGATAATTCGCACGGTTGAAACGTATTCGTACTCGGCGTATTCGTAGTCTATAAGCTCGGTTTCCTCTTTGTTCTCGGCAAGATGCCCTAAAAGCTTTTGCCGCTTGTCGCTTGACAGCTCTACGTATTCTCCGCCCAAGAAAATCTCGGCACGGACAATCTTCTCACTCTCGGTAAACTGTGGGAGCGCGCTGTCTTTTTTGTGAAAAAGCAGGTTTTGCCCGTTGACTTCCGCCTCAATAAATTCCTCGCTTAAGCCGCTGTAAACCTTTGCCTTAACCGTTTTTGTCTTAAAGCTTTTTGTTACTGTGGCGGCGTGTTCAGTATAGTCACTCGAAAGAACTTCCCAGTCGGCAAGCTCGTTGTACTGCGTTTCATTATAGGTAAGAGCCGAGTCAACAACGTACTTTTGCCAGCCTATCCGAACCACAAGGTTCACCGCCCAAACGGCAATAATCACCGCAAGACCAATAAGGATATACTTTACCCATTTGTTTAAACGCGGTCTTGGCTCGTCCTCGTAAAGACCTGATATGTTACTCATTTTTAAACCTCAAAATGCACAGGCAGGCCGTCCTTATATACGGGCTCGGTTTCGCCGATTACAAGCGGTCTTACGTAATCTAAAAACGCCTCATTAACGCCGTTCCCGTGCTCGTTTATCCACTCTCTCGGAATAACCTTTTCCTCGTTTGCCACAAGCGCAATGTCGGCCGATGAAATCTCAACCTCGTACGGCTTATCCGATTTTCTCACAATTATGCTCATCTCACCGCTGTGACCGAGGGCCGCGAGCTCTACTGCCTTAGCGCCGAGCTGCTTTGACTCCTCAATATCGGTCTTGGAAGCAATATGCGCGGCGCATCTTTGCATTAGATTTAACTCAATCGCCCTTGTCTTGCAACCGATTTTTTCTTTTACCATATCGCTTAAAAACTTTGCCGTGCCCGACAAATATTTGTGTCCGAAAACGTCCACCGCGCCGCTTTGATAGCTTTCGGCGGCATAATTTCCGCTCTCGTCACGAATACCCTCGCTAACCGCAACCACAACGCTCGGCTCTTTCTCAAGCTCCAATTTTACATCCTCAATAAATGAGTCGAGCGAAAACGGCACCTCAGGAAGATAAATAAGATTTGGTGCGCCGCAGCCGTTCTCGCGCGCCAGCGCCGAGGCGGCGGTAAGCCAGCCTGCGTTTCTGCCCATAACCTCAACCACAGTAACGGCCGGAATATCGTAAACGTTACAGTCGCGGCCTATCTCGCAAAAAGTGGTGGCAATGTATTTTGCCGCCGAGCCAAAACCGGGGGTATGGTCGGTCACCATAAGGTCGTTGTCAATAGTTTTGGGCGCGCCCATAACCTTAATGTCCTCTATTCCCTCGCTTTTAAAATAGCGCGAAAGCTTTAAGACGGTATCCATACTGTCGTTGCCGCCAACGTATACAAAATAACCTATATTAAACTCTCTAAACACCTTTAAAATTTGCTCGTAATCCTCGCGCGCGTCGTCTACGCTTTTAAGCTTTAAGCGGCAGGAGCCAAGTGCGGCGGCAGGGGTGGTTTCCAAAAGATGCATTTGCTCGGCATCCGAGAGCCTTTCTCCGATTTCTACAAGGCGACCTTCCATAATGCCCTTAATGCCGTTAATGCCCGCGTAAACCTTGTCAATTTGAGAGCAAGACAGGGCAAATTTAACCGCACCTGCAACTGTTGCGTTAATTGCGGCGGTAGGACCGCCCGACTGTGCTATAAGCAAATTCTTCATAATCATCCTCCGAGAGTAATACTGTTATTATATTCTATCATTTTAGGGGTTTTTAGTCAACCGACCAAAGTTAGCAAAAAAAATTCGAAAAACACTTTACATTCACAAAAAAAGGTGGTATACTAATAGGGCTTAAGTCTCGGCTTATGGGGTTTTGGCCTTTGTAGGACTCACCTTTCCCTTTGCTGTGATTTTTGTTAAAATATTTAAACGAGGTGAAAAAGATGCTTCTTAAAGACGAAAAGCAAAGTATCATCGCTGCTAATAAGCTCAGCGAAACTGATACCGGTTCTCCCGAGGTACAAATCGCTATCCTCACAAAGAGAATTAACGATTTAACCGAACACTTGAAGGTGCACAAGAATGACCACCATTCAAGAAGAGGCCTTCTTAAGATGGTAGGTAAGAGAAGAAACCTTCTCAACTATCTGATGAAGAAGGACATTGAACGTTATCGTGCTATTATCACAAAGCTCGGTATTCGTAAGTAAGACTCAAAAAGGCAGGCAAATTGTACATTTGCCTGCCTTTTGATGCGTTTTTAAGCGCAAAGAAAAACAGTTCAAACAAACGGAAAAAGCGAGAAGTCTTAAAAAATTAAGGCCCGTGTGTTAGCATTAAATCGACGGCTTAAAGCCCTTTTGAGCCGCGGATTTATTGCTAAACACCGCTTTTTCCTAAACTAAAAAATAGGAGGAAAAGTAAAATGTTTGAAAATTACAGGAAATTTGAAACAACCATCGCAGGCCGCCCCTTTAGCCTTGAAACAGGTAAAATGGCAGGTCTTGCAAACGCTGCTTTTATGGCTCGCTACGGCGACACAAGCGTTCTTTGTACAGTAACCGCTTCTTCAAAGCCTCGTGAGGGCGTGGATTTCTTCCCTCTCTCAGTTGATTTTGAGGAGAAAATGTACTCGGTAGGCCGTATCCCCGGCTCTTTCCAAAGAAGAGAAGGCAAGGCAAGTGAAAAGGCTATCCTTTCTTCACGTTGCATTGACAGACCTATCCGTCCCCTCTTCCCCAAAGATATGAGAAATGACTGCTCGGTTGTTGCAACTGTTATGTCAGTTGACCCCGACTGCTCACCTGAAATCACTGCCGCTATCGGTGTTTCCGCCGCTATCGCAGTATCCGATATTCCTTGGGACGGTCCTACCGCTTCCACAAGCGTTGGCCTTGTTGACGGCGAAATCGTTATCAACCCCACACTTGAAGAGCGCGCAAAGACCGAGCTTACACTCACCGTTTCTTCAACTGCTGACCTCGTT
>CAZDLQ010000151.1:0-3404 GCA_964506315.1 uncultured Oscillospiraceae bacterium | reverse complement strand
CTTCGCCTCCTAAGTTTTGACCGCTGCGCCATTTCTTCCTCGCTTCTTCTCGCACTGCGAGCGCTCGGTCAAAATGCTGCCAATTCCGCCATATCCGCATATAAAAGCTTCTAAAGCTCGTTGGGTAGCTTACCAACGAGCTTTATTATAACACAACACAAATGGCAATGTCAAGAAGTCTACCCGAGTTTTCTAATCGCGTCTTGGAAGATTTACCGAAATTACCGAGGCCACTATCGAAGGCAGGAACACCGCCGCAAGCTTTACAAAAAGACTCGCGCCGATTTCCTTATCGGGCACGAAAAATGACGCTAAGAAAACCACCGCAAACACAATAAGGGCGGTCACCGCGCCGACCACAAGAGCCTGACGGTGATTTATCACGCCCGCAACAAAGCCTGCAACAAAGGCCGAAACTGCAAGTATCGCCACCGAAATGGGAACGATACTGCGGTGCGGCAGGTCGGATTCATCAATTACAAGGGCCGCCGCAAGCGAAAATAAAATAGAGCAAACCAGCCCTGCCGCCGCGCCGATAGCGCAGGCTCGCAGCAGCTTTCCCCAAAAGCCGTGATGTTTTTTCGCTGTAGTTTGCATTGCCATAAAAATTCCCCTTTACTGCATAGATACAAAAAGCGCAAGAGTAATCTCCGCGCTTTTTATACATAATATGCAGTTAATTTAAGGCTTATTCCTAATTATTCAGCCTCGTGAACGGTGTTGTTTTGTGCGATTGCCCAGCGAGCAAGTCTAACCTTGCTTCTATCACTGCCGGTTTCAATTACAACGGTGTCCTCTTTCAAGGAAGCAACGATACCGATAATACCGCCTGTTGTAATAACCTCGTCACCGATTTGAAGATTGCTTCTCATTTCCTGAATTTCCTTGTCCTTTTTCTTTTGAGGACGGATCATAAAGAAATAGAAAATAACGATCATAAGAACGAGGGGTAAAAGCGAAATAAGTGTTCCCACTAAACCGCTTTGTTGTGCAGCAGTGCTGTCGCCTGCAGCTTGGGTTGCTGTTTCAAGTAAAAAGTTCATAGTTTTATACCTCCAAAGTAATTAAATTTATTATACACAATATTTTTAGGTTTTGCAAGTGCTTTATTTTAAATGCGCTTGCCGAGAATATCGCGGTATTTGTTATAAAATTCGTCGAAACGATTTTCGTCCAGCGCATCGCGAATTTGCTGCATCAAATTATTATAAAAATACAGGTTATGCGTAACCGCAAGACGCATACCGAGCATTTCCTTTGCCTTAAACAAGTGGCGAATATATGCCCTTGAATGTTTCCTGCAGGTAGGACAGTTGCAGTTTTCGTCAATGGGACGGTCGTCCTCTTCGTACTTGGCATTTAGAATGTTCATCGTGCCGTTGAAGGTAAAGAGATGTCCGTGCCTTGCATCGCGGCTCGGCATAACGCAGTCAAACAGGTCAACGCCAAGATTTACCGCTTCCAAAATATTAACGGGTGTGCCAACGCCCATAAGATACCTAATTTTATCCTTAGGCATATAGGGCTCTACAGCGCCGATAATCCTATACATTTCCTCGGCAGTTTCACCAACGGCAAGTCCACCGATAGCGTAACCGTCAAGATCAAGCTTTGCAATATCCTTCATATGAGAAATGCGCAAATCGTCGTAGGTACTGCCTTGGTTGATGCCGAAAAGCAGCTGATTTTTGTTGATGGTACTATCAAGGCGGTTAAGCCTTTGCATTTCCTCTTTACAGCGCATAAGCCAACGGGTTGTCCTCTCGCAAGAGTTTTTGGCATATTCATATTCGGCGGGGTTTTCAACACACTCGTCAAATGCCATTGCAATGGTCGATGCAAGGTTAGACTGAATTCTCATACTCTCCTCGGGGCCCATAAAAATGGGGTGACCGTCAATGTGAGAGCGGAAGTACACACCTTCCTCACGAATTTCCCTAAGCTTCGAAAGCGAAAAAACCTGAAAGCCGCCGCTGTCGGTAAGTATAGGGCCGTCAAAGCCTGTGAACCTGTGCAGACCGCCGCGTCTTTTAACAATTTCATCACCTGGACGCAGGTGCATATGATACGTGTTGCAAAGCTGAACCTGACAATCAATATCTTTTAAATCATAGGCGGAGAGGGCGCCTTTTATAGCGCCTGCCGTTGCGACGTTCATAAAAGCGGGGGTTTGCACTGTGCCGTGCACCGTTTCAAACTCGCCGCGGCGCGCTCTGCCGTGTAAGCCTTTAAGTTTGTACATTTTATCGTTCCTTTAAATAATTGTATCGGGAGAAACAAGCTTGTAATCCTCGGTGGTTGTAACCTTTAAGGAATCAGAAATGCCTGTAATTTCCTCGCCGATTTTTTCCTCGGCGTAATACGTTATAACTTGTTCGCTTTCATTTTCCTCAAGATACTCTTTATCATTTTCCATACGGTATAATATGAAATACGTTATGTCTGAAAACATAGGCTCCGTTACTGCGCCAATTTCCATCTTAGAGAAATCAGTGTCAAAAAGAGTGTTGAGGTTATCTATCGGGAAGTAGTACTGAAGATTAATTTCCTCATCTTCCTCGTAGTAATCCTTCATAAGCGTGAGAAAATCGCCGTTTTTAAGCTTTTCATACGCCGCGTCAGCCTCAGCCTTAACCTTTTCTTTTCTTGTCTCAAAGGTTTCCTCGTCAACTTCGTTGCCTTCGCTGTCGTACGGGTCAACGTCAAATCCGACAAGGGCCAAGCGGATATAGCTTTCACTAAAGCTTTCGAGTGCCTGGTCAAAGGATACGACAATTTTATTTTGCTCTTGGTCAGTTCCGATAAGTCTTTCACACATAGCCGTATAGAGTGTGTTTGCGGTAAGAACTCGCTCGTAAACCTCATACGTAAGGAAGTTGTTTGAAAGTATTTCTTTAAATGCGTCGGCACCACCAACTGTATCAAACACCGATTCCATTGTTGAGTCTATCGAGTCTTTTTCGTCTTCGGTAAGCTCAAAGCCATGTTTTTCTGCCAAAGCCTCAACGGATTTTATGTGCTTAATTTGTTCAATTGTACGGTTTAGGAGATTTTCTTTGTTTTCTTCATTAGACCAATCAATTTCGCTGTCATCCTCCTCCATTTGTGCTTTGAAATTCAAATACAAATAGCGGAAAAAGTCATAGGAAATTTCCTCGTCGCCGACAGTGAGCGCACAGGAAACCTGTTGTTCTTCTCCCTCTAAATTTAAGAGCCAAGTACCGCTATTTTTATCAGCACAAGAGGTAGCGAGTGTCAACACAAGCAGTACACAGCTTACGAGGAGAGCTATACTTTTTTTCATAGTAATTGTCCTTTCAAGCTATTTTATTTCGCCAAGGGAAAGCGATTTAAGATAAGCGTTTATAAAGCCGTCGATATCTCCGTCCATAACGGCGTCGATG
>CAZDLQ010000150.1:0-3408 GCA_964506315.1 uncultured Oscillospiraceae bacterium | reverse complement strand
ACCTCGTATATTTCGTTCATTCTCTTGGTATCCAAAATGATACCGCCGCACACAGGAAGTGCGCCGCCCTGCGAGCCGCCGCCTGCGCCCCAGGTTGTAACGGGGATTTTATAGTAGTTTGCAATTTTTAAAACCTTTGAGGTTTCCTGTGCGTCCTTGGGCGCAACTACAAAGTCCGCCTCGGGCATTCTTCTACCGCGGTCCGCCCACATACGCGAGAGCCAGTAATAGTCAACGCTATGGGTTACCTTGTCTATTTGCTTTACCGAGCAGTTTTCTTTTCCAACTGCGTCCTCAAGCTCGGTTAAAATCATTGAAAATAAAAAGTCATTCATTTGATATTGCATCATTATCACTCCTATTTTTCACAGCTAACTGTTAAGTTTTCACCGGTGATGCCGGCAACGATTCCTTTTTCTATAAGACCTATGTTATCCACGTGGGCAAACACCCATTTGTTTTGCTTAAACAAAGGCTTTTCGGGTATAGCGTTTTTAATGGGAACGTTTGTGCCTTTTAAAAGACCTACTACGCATCCAAAGCCTGCATCGTCCGTTTGGCAGGGACAAAAATGAAGCGAGGTTGCGTAAATTTCAAGTACAGTTCCCTGCGGAACGTAAAATGCACGGAAGGTGCTGGAATCCACCTTCATATCCTTTATGTCCCAGGTGTGTCCCAAAATCAAAACAAGCGGTGTGACGGCAACGTTTATTTCGTTACAGCAGTGGTATTCCATCGCATTCATAACGCTGTTGTGTCCCCAGCAGTAGCCAAGCTGTGAGGGCATTGTGCCAAAATATTTTTGCTCGATTTGCCCAAAAATTTCAAGCTCTTCAAATTCCTTTACGCTTGGCTGATAGGCCGAGCCGTTGTCCTTTGGATTTTCTATTTTCTTTGCCACCTCAATAATCTTTGAGGCGTCTAAATCGTTTATTACTCTTCCGTAGGTAGCAAACTCGGCATCATTTATTGAATAAATTTTTTCAAGCATTTTAAAGCCTCCTCGCACCTTTAAAGAGTATCTACGCTAAGACCGGGGATAAACTTGCAAAATTCATTGAGTTCTTCCCTAAAATCGCCTTCAATCTCAATAAAGTGGTGAATATACGGGCCTTGAAGTACCTTTTGCTCAACCTTTGCTAAATCGTCAAATTCCGCCCAAATGTACGTACCGTTGGTTGCAGGACCCTCGGCGGTTTTGCAAAGCAGCGGAAGCATCATATACTTGCCGCTTTCCTGATCGATACGGGCGGCGGTATAGGTGCCGTCTTTACCTCTAAACCATTCGCGCTGATTTACAATTTTTGCCTCGCAGTCGCACGCCTTTTGTGATAATGGGAACTGACCGCAGTGCCACAAAAGCTCAACGTTTTTATCTTCGGGGTGGCGAACTGTAAACTCGCCAAACAAGGGTTTGCCCTCTCCGAGCGTTGCGCTTTTAAGCACAGCCATTGTCATAGCCGCGTGAATATCGCTTTCGCAGGCGATCATATAGCCTAAATCGTTGAGAAGTCCGAATACTGCGCAGGGCGCAAGTCCCTCAAACATAATGGGGGTTGCGGTCCAGCACTCAGCCGCCATAATGTCTAAATCGTATTCTTCAAAAAGTTTTTTATACATTACAGCCATTGTTGCCATTTTTTCAACGTAGCCTTCGGTCAAGTCGTCAAGCTTGTAGTTGTTTCTAAAATACTCGGCAAATTTTGCGATTTCCTCTTTACCTTGCTCGGCGGCCGCCTTCATTCTTTGCTCTACAACAGCAAAGTTTACGGTAACTACGCGGATGCCGAATTTTTCAAGCAGTTCGCCCTCGTTATAGATAACCGAATAGAAGGGCGCGGGGCGTGTGCCTACCTGACCGATTCTCATTCCTTTAAAGTTTTTAACCATACAGGAAACTCTGATAAAGCGCTCAAAGCCTTCCTTAAACTCGTCGGAATCCACCTTACAGGAAGGAATACTTGAAAAGGGAATGTGAAATCTTTGCAGCTGACGCGATACGCCGAAAAGACCGCATTGTGAGTCGGTTGTTCTTGTGCCGTCAGGGCTATATTCCTCGTCAAGAGGCGCCCAAATAAGCACCGGCTTACCAACCTCGTTTGCAATATCGCCTGCCGCTTCTTCGTTACCGAAGTTGCAGTTGATAATCACGATAGCGTCAACCTTTTCGCTCTTCATGCGCTCAATGGCCTGCTTTGCGCTTTTTCCGTCAAAGATAAGATCGCCTATTCCAAGGCCTTTAGTATCAACAAACTCCACCTTATCGCTTGTGTAATTATTTTCAATATAGCCGACTACCTCTTTACATCTTTGCTCGGGCGAATACCAGTTCCAGCTGGCGCCTCTCGGACGGTCGGTTGTATTACGGCGCATAGGAACAAGTCCGATTTTTACTTTGTAATCAAACATTTTAGCTTCTCCTTTGTCTTAAATGGGCGTAATATCAAATGCCTGCTCTTGTTTTTCGGAAACAACGAAATTATCCGAATAGGTAACGTTTTCAAGCACGATATTATCATCGTCGGTCCATTTTTTGATTAAAACGTTAGCATTTGAATTTTTGACGTTTACGTTTTTTAGCTCAATTAAATCAAAGTTTGCCGCATCCATAAAATGCAGGTGCTCAAAGCCTTTTCTAATTGATACGTCTACATTTTCCATTCTAAACTTAATGTGCTTATCCTTATCAGCATAGATGGTAAGAGGATATTTGATGTTTTTTGCTGTTAAGTTCTCAAACTTTACATCTAAGAGAGGACATCCGCTTTGCCACGGTGAGTTGCCTGAGAAGTTATACTGAATAAATCTATCAACGTTTTCAATCGTGCAGTTTCTAAAGATAATATTCTCGTTTCCGGGGTTTTCGGTTGTGTAGTATTTAACCGATGCATAGGTCCAAAAGTTGAGCATAAAGTCCCATTCCCTATCCTTCGGAACCTCGTGAACGCCTGCTTTTTTATCTTCCAGCGAAAGCGTTCCCCTCTTTAAGCATTTGGGTGGGCCGTAAGCGTGAACGTTTTCAATAAGCGCGTTTGTAGGACCAAGTCTAAAGGCGCTGCAAGCGGTGTTCATTTCGCAGTCCTTAACGCTCAAGTTCCAAATGTTATAACCTGCAACGCAGTCATCGCCCGTGTTGAAGGTACAGTCGTGAATATAGATATTTCGGCAATATCTCATGTGACAACCGTCATGGCCTGCAGTAACGGTAACGCGGTTAAGCTCGATGTTATTACAGTACCACAGCGAATGTGCCCAGTTTGAGCTATTGATAATTTCATATCCGTTAAAGTAGATATTATTGCATTTTATGAAACAAACGGCGTGAGGACCTCTATATGCTTCCTCACCAAACTCGTCATAGCAGTCCATACCGTCGATTTGTGAGCCTTCTTCGCCGATAATCTTAAC
>CAZDLQ010000149.1:0-3433 GCA_964506315.1 uncultured Oscillospiraceae bacterium | reverse complement strand
CCTTTCCAATAGAAATTTCACGAATTTGAAGATCCATTGAATCGGGAAACTGCTTTGATAAAAGTATCAAGTTTTCGGTTAAATTTGACGTAAACGGCACAGGCTCTTTAGGCGGCTTTTGCTGAGTTTGTTTTTTTGTCAAAAAATCAAATTTTCTTTTTAAATCATCAAACATTGTTTTTCTCCCGCAAATTGATACCTTTATTTTTGCCATAATTTTGCTTTAAATTCACGAATAAATAAAGACAGTGCGAAAACAATATTTTTATGTTAAAAAAGTGAGTGATGCAAATGATAATCGCGTTTATCAGGACTTTAATATTATATATACTTATCCTAATTTTTGTAAGAATTATGGGAAGGCGTCAGGTTGGCGAATTACAACCATCCGAGCTTGTAATTACCCTTCTTATTTCAAATCTCGCTTCCCTGCCTATAGAAGACAAGGGCTTGCCGCTAATAACGGGAATTATTCCCATTATAGCCCTCGTTTGCTTTGAGGTCTTTACCTCTTTTATACTGCGTGACAGCGTTTTTTTAAGAAACAAGATTTACGGAAAACCGCAGCTTATAATTCGCGACGGCAAAATCGACCAAAAGGTTATGCGCGAGCTTAGATTTTCTATTGATGATTTAATGGAAGAGCTGAGGCAAAATGATATATTTGATTTTTCCGAGGTTGAATGTGCTATTGCCGAAACAAGCGGTAAGCTAAGCGTCTTTAAAAAGTACCGATTTCAAGGCGTACAAAATGAAGATATAGGAAAATACAATAATAAAACGTCCTGCCCCACCTTTGTTGTTATCCAAGACGGACAAATAAGCCAAGAGGGACTGTTTTCATGTGGAAAGAACAGTGATTTTATAAACGAAACGCTAAAAAAAGAAGGTATATCTCTAAAAAAAGTTTTCGTTATGATATGTGATAAAAACGGAAAATACACTTTAGTTAAGAAGGAAAAGAAATGAGTAGACTGATTACTGCCTGCGCTTTGGTTTTTTCAATAATAGCCGTATCAATATTCGGCATTTTATATATAAAAAATAAAAAAGACGAGTGTAGTGAAATTTTACAAACCGCATACGATAATGCACAATCTAACAAAATTGAATTGGCGCAAAAAAACATTGAGGATTTTTGCGAAAAATGGGGTGATCTCGAAAAATTTCTTGTGATTTTCTTACACCGTCAGGATCTTGACGAAATAACTTTTTCATCACACTCAATACTTGAATATATAAAATCCGAAGAACTGCCCGAGTTTTTTGCAGATACTAAAAAAATAATGGCACTCTTGGATCATACGTTTGAAACAGAAATGCCATTACTGCAAAATATATTATAAATTTAAGCTATAAGAAGTTTTTTCTCCTCATAAAAAGCTACGGTGTCGGCGGTTTCAGGCTGTGCAATACTCGATGAAGTTATGTCAGTAGAGGTATCGCCACTTTCTCCGCTACCATTATTTGACGAATTTCCAAGCAATTCGTAGTTTAGTGAGCCCGTTGCCACAAAGTAATCAATCATTCCGGCAACTATTTGCTTGGCGATTTTTTGCTGATTTTCAGGAACGATAAGCTCCTCAAGCTGTGCGACGTTTGACATAAATCCACACTCAATTATCATTGAGGGATAGTACTGTTCTCTCGTCATTGAAAGCCTTGCAAAGCCATAATCCGATGCACGATTCGAGCCCGTACTGATGTAGTTTTTCTTTACGCTTTTAGTAACGTATTTACTCAAAAGCTGAGAATACGAGTTAAAATACACGCCAACTGGTCCCTTTGCGGATGATGCTGTCGCTGCATTATGATGTATTGAAATCATAAGGTGCGGATTAACCGATTTAAAATATTCAAGCCGCTGTGCCGCATATCTGTAAACTGTATTGTCAACCGTTATTACGTTAGCACCAAGCTGTTTTAAAATTGAAACCACGTTTTCTCTTACAGCGGAATTCAAAACGTACTCGGTATACTTTTTCTCACCCGTTGTGGGATTTTGAAGTATACCCACCGTACCGGGACTTAACGGATCGTGTCCGGCATCAATTACAATTGTTGCGCCCTTTAGTGTGTATCCGTAAGCATTTGTTGCTGTTTGAATAGGTGCGGCGGCGTTAAGTCTTAAATTAAGAAGGTTGTTATCCTTGTAATAAGGCGAAGCGCCAAAGAAGCCGCCAGAAGTTCTCAGGGTTAAAACAATATCACAAACAGGAATATCTACTGAGTCCACCTTTACGGTCTTAAGCGAACAGTCGACCGCACTTATAAGCGGATTGTTCTTATCAAGTGTTATTTTTGTCTTATCAATGTAATCGGTATAGAAAATTCTATACGTTATTTTTGTAATTTGGTAATCAGTCTTTAGCGTTGTACCGTCGGAGCTGTAGCTTATCGGCTCTTCAATATATCTAAACGGCACGTTCCAGCTATTTTGTACGTTAAGATTTACAAAGCGGCCGTCAAAAGCAATATCAACTGCCGAAATTTTGTTTGGTTGCTGCTCTACTGCTCCCAATACTTTTAGGTCCTTTGAGTAAACTCTATGTCCTGACTGCAGCTTATAATATTTAAACGTTTCACTGCCCTGTGTATACGATAGCTCGTTTCCGACAATGAAATCAACCGTTCCTGCAGGAAGCGGATAGCAATAAGGCTGTGATTGGTCGTTTAATCTATCGGTCGGAAAGGTTTCGGCGTGCAGCTCGGTTATTTGAATGGCCGTCTTGCCATTTGATACAACGGACTTTGCAAACACCTTTATTGTTGTGCCTTTGAGACTCTCGGAAAATGAGTTCCAGCTTGCATTGTAGGTTACAACGCCAAGGTTTTGCACCGATGAGGTTGATGCAGGCGCGGTATACGTTCCTTCGAAGGTTACGTACTGTGAAGATATTGCGCCGTCAGCCGATTGTTCAGGCTTTTGCTCAACGAGATTTACTGTTGTATTCCCTACCTTAGCCGTAATTTTCGAGCCTGTATAGCCTACCGCCGAAAGTGTAATTTTAGTGCCGCCGTCTACCTCAATTGTTCCGCTTGGGCTGACGCTTTCAAGAAGCTTTACCTTTCTTGTTACAGTATAGGTTACGGTTTTACCTTTATGGCTAACTTCAAATTTATTTGCACCTATTACAAGGTCAACGTCAAACGAGAAATAGCCCTTTTCAGTTACTTCTACGGGTTTTCCGTTAAATAAGGTCTTAAAATTAGGATCGGTTGCGCCCGAGAACACAATACTGCTCTCGTAGGTTGTAACGCTATTCTTGGCGGGAGAAGACATTTTAAGCTTGCTAAAAACAAGACTGTTTTCAAGCTGATCGTTAAAATACTTTTGTAAAAGCGTAGTGCTTCCGTCCTTATCCTCTAAAAGTGCCGAAAGTGAATCAAAAACACTGCCGCCGTATGCTTTGAGAGGCTTCAGGACACTCAC
>CAZDLQ010000148.1:0-3460 GCA_964506315.1 uncultured Oscillospiraceae bacterium | reverse complement strand
ACGCTATTAAGAACGATAGAGCGCCTTACGTAGACGCCGAGGCAGGCTATAGGGCCTTGGAGCTCATTTTGGCGATTTACAAAAGCCAAAAGGAAGGCAGCAGTATAAAGCTCCCCCTCACCGATTTTTCCACAACCGATATGGTCGGCTTTTTCGATAAATAAGGCTGAAATAAAACCAAAACAAAAGCTAAGATAAAAGCTAAGATAAAAGCCAAAATAAAAGCCAAGATAAAAACCAAGATAAACGTAAAAGGGACGCGTTAACGCGTCCCTTATTTTTTTGCGCCACCCAACGTTAGCTCAAACAATGTAGGGCGCGGCTCTCGTAGACGCGCCGCCAAGGCCTCCCTCGCCGCCGCTTCGCTACGTCCTCGACGGTCCTAAAAACGTAAAGACTAAACGGAACGACACATAGGTCGTTCCCTACAATTCTATCGGATGTAAATTAAAACATCGTAGGGGCGGATGCCCGCATCCGCCCGCGAAACGCAAAAAAAGGAACGGCGATACACCGTTCCTTTTAATTTAAAAAAACTTATTAAAACAATATCGTTTACTTTTTATATTCAAACGTGAGCGCTTCAAAGCCGCTTGAATAATGTTTTGTGCCGTCAGGCGCAACCCAAAGCGCCTCGACGCCGTCTAAGCCTTCAACAAGCGTGCGGCCTTCCTCAAGGCTCATTGTAAACAGCGCGGTGGACAGCGCGTCGGCAAGGCCCGAATCCTTGCAGGCCACCGAAACCGATGCAAAATACTCGCTCGGCATAAGGGTGTCGGGGTCAATAATGTGGTGGTACTTTTTGCCGTCCACCTCGTAAAAACGCTGATAATTTCCGCTTGTTACAAGGCTCATATCACTAAGCTTTAGGTAAGCTATGTGCGGCTCGTCCTCGTTTTCAGTATCGGGATTTTCTATGCCAACGTAAAAGCCCTCGCCGTCGGGCTTTGAGCCGATAGCCTTAACGTTTCCGCCGACGTTTAAAAGATAGCCTTCCGCACCCATTTTGTAAAGCGCCTTGCCGATTTGCTGTACGGCGTAGCCCTTTGCGACCGCGCCTACGTCAAGCGACATTTCGCTATCCAAGAGCTCCACCTTGCCGTCGTAAATTCTAAGCTTGTCAATATCGGTATGCTCGGCGGCGGCTTTTAGCTCGGAAATTTCGGGCAACTGCGCTTTTTCGGGACTATTTAATCCGCTTGTGCGAAAATCGTGCCAAATGGACAGCACCGAGCCCATCGCAACGTTGGTTTTACCGCCCGTGAGGGTGTACGCTTCCTTACAAAACTCAAGCAAGTCAACAATTTTATTAGCAACAACCACAGGCTCATTCCCCAAACTTTTTGCCGAGTTAATTGTTTTAATATTGTTTATCCCGTCAAAACTATCATATATATTATATAGCTCGTGGTAAACTTTAAGCTCGGCTTCAACAAACGAGCAAACCTCGTTAAACTCCGCCTCGCTCTCGGCGTAGCCGACGATAGTTGTAACGGTGTCAAAATAATCTAAGTAATATTTACTAAACTTCTCCTTGCCGCCGTTTTTACTGCAGGAGCCAAGAAAAAGGCACAGCAAAACCGAGAGCGCAAGCGATAAACTAAATATCTTTTTCATCTTAACCTCTAACTTTTTTCTTTTTCTCGCAATAGCGCACGACTAAAATAAAAATCAAAACCGCTGCGGCGATTCCAATTAGGCTTCCCGAAAAATCTATCAAAACGTCAATGAAATTGCCGTTTCGGTCGGGAACAAAAAGCTGGTGAAACTCGTCGGTCATAGCGTAAAACAGGCAAAAAGCACCTGCCCAAAGGTTTGTTACAAAACGATTTTTCTTGCCGTTTTCGTGGTCCTTGCTGTGCAGGCATAAATTCGAGCAAAAACCAAGCGCGCAAAAAACTGAGAAGTGCGCAACCTTGCGAACTATGGGGATAAGCTCCTGAATTTTTGCCTCGCGCTCGATGTCCGAAAGCGCGTCAAAGCCCGACATAATAAGCTCGGCAATAAATCGACTTACGCCCGACGAAACCGCCGAGGACTCTTCACCCGACTGCGCCGAGAAAGCAAAAATTATATACATCACCACGGCCGTCAAAACGGCAAAGGTCGTTGAGACGGGGTGTTTTTTAAAAAATTCACCTAATTTTTTCACCGAAAGTTCACTTCCTTTGCCTATATTTTAACCGTTTTTACAGTTTAAGTCAACTTGCGCCCCCACATTTAGAACAAAATGTTAATTTTTTTAGAAAAAACAGGCAAAACACTTGATTTTTTCTATATTTGTATTACAATAGTTTTAGCACTCGAACACCCTGAGTGCTAATTTATTTAGTAATTAAATTAAAGGAGGAAATAGAGATGACAATTAAACCCTTAGCAGATAGAGTAGTCATCAAATCAGTAGAGGCGGAGGAAACCACAAAAAGCGGTATCATTTTAACCGCAAGCGCACAGGAAAAGCCTCAAATTGCCGAGGTTGTTGCAGTAGGTCCGGGCGGACTTTGAAGGTCGGCGACAAGGTTTTGACAGGTAAATATTCGGGAACCGACGTAAAGGTTGACGGCGTTGAGTATAAAATCGTTCGTCAGGACGATATTCTTGCAATAGTAGAATAATTTTAGGAGGCAAATGAAATGGCAAAAGAAATTATTTACGGCGTTGAGGCGAGAAAAGCGCTTCAATCGGGTATTGACCAGCTTGCAAATACAGTTAAAATCACACTCGGCCCCAAGGGTAGAAACGTTGTGCTTGATAAAAAATTCGGTGCGCCGCTTATCACTAACGACGGCGTTACAATCGCAAAAGACATTGAGCTTGACTGCGCTTTTGAAAATATGGGCGCACAGCTTATTAAAGAGGTTGCTACCAAGACAAACGACGCCGCAGGTGACGGCACCACAACCGCAACGCTTCTTGCACAGGCGCTTGTTCGCGAGGGTATGAAGAACGTTGAGGCAGGCGCAAATCCCATGGACGTTAAGAAGGGAATTGCACTCGCAGTTAAGGCAGCAGTTTCGAGCATTGTTGAAAATTCGAGAAGAGTTTCGGGCAGTGAGGATATTGCAAGAGTTGGCGCAATTTCATCGGCTGACGAGAACATCGGCGCACTTATTGCCGAGGCTATGGATAAGGTTTCGGCTGACGGCGTTATCACCGTTGAGGAGTCCAAAACCGCTACCACCTACAGCGAAATCGTTGAAGGTATGCAGTTTGACCGCGGTTATATCACACCTTATATGGTAACCGACACCGACAAAATGGAAGCAGTTATTGACGACGCTTTCATTCTTATAACCGACAAGAAAATTTCGGCAATTCAGGACCTTCTTCCTCTTTTAGAGCAAATTGTAAATGCAGGCAAAAAGCTTGTAATTATTGCCGAGGACATTGAGGGCGAGGCGCTTTCTACCCTTATCGTAAACCGCCTTCGCGGCACATTTACCTGTGTTGCAGTTAAGGC
>CAZDLQ010000147.1:0-3493 GCA_964506315.1 uncultured Oscillospiraceae bacterium | reverse complement strand
GGCTTCGCGCATATTTCTATAGATTTAATATAACATTTTTAACCAAAGTTTTCAAGTTATATACGCAAGCTGTAATATCAAATTATTTACAAGAAAAATCTTGATATAACGCAAACACATTACATAAATTTGCAAAATGGTAGTGCAAGGCAAAGAAATTTGTGCTACAATGGTTTTAGAAAGCGCAAGGAGAGAAAAATATGGACGTAAAAATTCTCGATAAAGATTATATAGGCGGTATTTTAAAGCCGAGGGCGCGCGACTGCAACAAGGGCGATTTTGGCAGGCTTTTGTGCGTCGTAAGCTGCAAAAATATGCCCGGCGCGGCGGCAATTTGCTCGCGTAGCGCACTTGTAAGCGGCGCAGGAATTTGCACGGTTGCATCTACCGACGGCGGTCTTTTCTCGGTACGCGCTACCCTTCCCGAAGCGGTGACCTTCAGCCTAAAAGCAAATAAAAGCGGTGCTATTTCGCGTCGTAATACTAAAACTCTTTTGCAAGAAGCTCAAAAATATTCCGCTATGCTTTTGGGTTGCGGCTTGTCGGTGTGTCGCGACACCGAGGCTTTGGTGCGCGCTATAATTAAAAGCTCGCAAATACCGATTATTTTAGACGCCGACGGAATAAATATTGCGGCGCGGGGCATAGATATATTAAAAAGCAGCAACGCACCTTTAATTTTGACGCCGCATATTAAGGAAATGAGCAGGCTAACTCGCTTGCCCGTTTCGGAAATTAAACAAAATCCCGTTAAAGTCGCGTCCGAGTTTGCAAGGGCGCACGGCGTAACCTTAGTTTTAAAGGATTTTGAAACTGTTATCGCTACGCCGAGCGGTGAAATAGCCAAAAACGTTGGTGGACATCCGTGCATGGCAAAAGGCGGCAGCGGCGATATGCTCGCAGGTATGATAGCGTCGTTTGCAGCGCAAGGTTATAAGCCTTATGATGCCGCGTGTATGGGCGTGTATATGCACGCTACGGCAGGCGAGCTTTGCGGCAAGAAAATGGGAGACCACAGCGTACTGACAAGTGATATGATAAGAAAGCTTCCCGAGGTGTTTTGCTCTTTTTAAATTCTTATCGGAGAGTAGTATGAAAAGGGCCTTATGTCTTTGTCTTTTAGTAATTTCGGTTTTTTGTTCGTGTGCAAAAAAGCCTCAAAACAGTCCTCAAATCAAAACGGGAGATGCATTTTCCTGCACGGTGGAGCTTGAGTACGGCGGTCAGCAGTTTACCTGTGATTTAACATACAAAAACAGCGCAAACGCCGAGCTTGAAATTGTTTTACCCGAGGATCTTAGTGGCGTGCGTTTTAGTCTTACAAACGGCGAGCTTTTGGCACATTACGGCGACAGCAAATTTGCCGTTTCCTCAAAAAACAACGCGGTTAGCACCGCCAAGCTGATTTTCACTGCCTTAGGGCGCGCCGTAAACGAAAGCGATTTTAAAACCGAAAACGGCATCAGCTACACCGAGGGCGAGGTTTCGTCACACAAATATAGGTTAAATTTTAGTAGCGAAAGCGGCCTGCCCGATTTTTTTGAGGTAAAAGGCCTTGACTTTTCCTGCAAATTTAAAAATTTTAAATTTTTATCGTAGGGAACGACCTGTGTGTCGTTCCTTTTTATTTTTACGTTTAGCGGGAGGGGCAAGCCCCTCCCCTACGGTTTCAATTTACGTTTGATAGAATTCGTAGGGGCGAACATTGTTCGCCCGTTTTTATTTTTACGTTTTTAGGACCGTCGGGGACGCCGGTCCCTACATTATTAAACCAACGTTCGTTATAATTTGTAGGGCACGGCCTATGTGTCGTTCCTTTTTTGTTTTTGCGTTTTGCGGTGCGTCGGCAAGCGCCGCACCCTACGGTTTAAATTTATGTTCATTGTACTTTGTAGGGGACGATGCCCACATCGTCCCGTTTTTATTTTTACGTTTTTAGGACCGCCGAGGACGTCGGTCCCTACGGCTTTAATTTACGCTCGATATAATCCAACGGCAAATAAAAAACGGGAACATTCATTTTGAATGTTCCCGTTTTTTAGCTTAAAATTTTTCCGCTTCCGACGATGATTTCGTCGCCGTCGGTGACAAGGCCGCTAAAAGAAGCCTTCTTAATAATTCCCTCGTTATGAAGCAGGGGCATCGGTTTGCCCGTATGGTTTTCGATAGTGACGTTTGACAAAATAAGGTTATCAATCTCACATTCGGGGCCGACAAAAATTGTATCGTGATTATCCACCTTTTCAACGCGGCGGAAATTTTCTATCTTTAAATTTTTAAGGCGAGTGCCGCCCTGAATAAAGACAAGCGGATAGCCCTTATCGCCTTCTTTATAAACCCTATTGATAAGATATCTATCATATTTTGATATGCTCACGTTATCTATTGTAATGGCATCGTAGGCAGGTTTAGCCTCGCCCGGATAGTACTTTGTAAAGCCGATGCAGTACTGATAATAGGTGCCATAAACGTTGGAAATGTGGATATTGTTAATATCATCATCCACCGTGAGCATACGCACTGCGCTGTGACAGCCCTCGGCAAAAAGCCCGTCAATCGTAATATTTGTGATGGGGCCCTTGCTTCCCTCGTGGGCGTTAAGCGCCACAAGGTCATCATAGCAGGCGCCTTTTAGGTTTTTAATTACGCCATAGTGGCAGTTTCCGTTAAAGTGCACGCCGTCGGTATTGATTTGATAGGGGTGGCCGTCGTTATAGTCAAAGATAATATTTTCAATAGTGAAATACGAAACTCTATCAAAGGTTGCGCCGTAGTGAACGGGGTCTTTAAAGGTCATATTGGAAAGGCGAATTCCGCGGACGTTATAGAAAAGCATACCGTCGCCCGAATAACCGTACACAAGGCGGGTTTCCTCATTTATTTCGGGGTTTTCAAGCTGCTTTTTGTTGTTGAAATTCCAAATGCCGCCCTCTACCTCAATATTTTCTATAATATGCTCGGGCGCGGGCGAAAACTCTCTAACGTGATACCAAAGTGCCATACAAAGCTTATACCAATCTCCGCTACCGATTAGCTTGTGCGCGGGTGGAATACGCTCTTCGTCATAGTCCGAAACCGTCTTGTTTTTAAGCATTACGCAGTTTGCGCCGTCGGCAAGCTTAATCTCGGCAAAGCGAGGCAGGGTGAGCTTGAAATTAGACGGAAGCTCAAGCGGTTTTGAAATAAGATAGTTTTTTTCGGGAAGCGGAAGCGAAAGCTCGCGCACGCCCGAGTCTATCATTTCCTGTATTGCGGGATAGTCGTCGTGAACGCCGTCACCGTAAAGTTTAAAGCTCATAATGGCACCTCCAAAAAGGCTTATTTAGACGCGTTTAGTATAGCATAGGCGTGAAAAATAGTCAACAAAAAAGGCGGGCGCGCGCAAATTTAAAAATAACACTTGCAAATATTTTTGTTTTGTGGTAATATGTATCTTGCCTTGGGGGTGTAGCTCAGCTGGGAGAGCGCTTGAATGGCATTCAAGAGGTCATGG
>CAZDLQ010000146.1:0-3494 GCA_964506315.1 uncultured Oscillospiraceae bacterium | reverse complement strand
CCTATGATCGTTGGTCTTGACTTTGAGCTTTGTGAAGACGAGAAGGAATACTTCGTATACGATCCCAGTAAGTACTACTACACAGTAGTCGGCGATGAGGTCTTTGAGTGTCACGGATACCTCGAATTCTATCCAGGCTTTGAGGGTAACGTAATCATTCCGTTTGAAAACTTCTTCTATGATGAGGAATTCTCGGAGATGGTAGACGGTATTCTTTACGACCTTGACCTAATCAGCTACTTCGGCTTCTATTTCAGCACCGATGATTACGCTGCAATCGGCGGCACTAAGATAGAAATTGACGACATCGCATTCTATCAAAATGCTTTTGATTACATCGACGCAATTTGGTGCGAGGAAACAGGAAACGAGAGAACCTACCTTGAGGTAGAGGCTCCCGAAGATGAAGAATACAGCGACGAAGAGCTCTATGCAGGCACTGCAATCGTTGCAAACGCTATAGACGTTGCAGGCGCAAAAACCGCTACTGCTCAGGTATCCGATAGCACTATTCCCGTAATGGTTGTTGTAGGTTTGGCAGTAGTTTCCGCAGGACTTATAGTAGTCAGTAGAAAGAGAAAAGAAACCGATCAATAAACTAAAAACATTAAGACGGCACTTTAAAAAGTGCCGTCTTTTTATGTCATAATATTGCCGTTTTGTCTTGAAAAAATCAGTTAAATACAGTATACTATATTTAACTAAACACAGCTTAAATCGAGGTTTTAAAAATGGGCAAATTTAGCGGCATTTTGCTTTGTACCGATTTGGACGGAACACTGCTTAGAGATGACGGTACAATTTCAAATGAGAATATAAACGCTATAGAGTATTTCAAAAAAGAGGGCGGAATTTTCACCTTTATAACGGGTAGAATGCCGTTTTATGCCTCAAGCATTCACGATATAGTAAATCCCAACGCACCCATCGGTTGCATCAACGGCGGCGGTGTGTTTGATTACCCTAAAAAAGAGTACATTTGGAAACAGGTTATGCCCGAAACCGTGGTTGAGCTTATCCGCGCGGTTGATGAAAAATTCACGGATATCGGTATACAGGTAAACACTTTTTATAAGTGCTATTTTTGTAGAGAAAACCAAACTACCAAGTGGTTTAGGGAAGTTACCGATTTGCCTAATCTTGTTTGTGACTATGATAAGGTTGACGAGCCGATAGCTAAAATCATTTTCGGCAGTGAAATTGACGAGCAAATTTTAGAGATAGAAAAAACGCTTTTGTCCCATCTGAAAGCGCGGGAGTTTGACTTTGTCCGCTCCGAGCGCAGCTTGTTTGAGATTTTGCCAAAAGGCATTTGTAAGGGCACGGCGCTTAAAAAGCTTGCCGAGTATCTTAATATAGATATAAATAAAACCATCGCCATCGGCGATTATAATAACGACATTTCAATGTTCCGTACCGCTAAAATCGGTATTGCGGTTGCTAACGCCTGTGCGGATGCGCTTGCCGCCGCCGACTGCGTAACGGTCAGTAATGACGAGCACGCTATAGCTCGGGTTATTTACGACTTAGAAAACGGAAAATACGTACTATAAAGTGATTTGAGGAGAAAACAATGCCAAAAAGTATTCGCTTAAAGGCTTGTGCCAAAATAAACCTTTGCCTTGATATAATCGGCACCCGCGCCGACGGCTATCATCTTTTAGAGAGCGTTATGCAAAGCATAGAGCTTTGCGATAGAGTCAGCGTAAGGCGAAAGGGTAAAAGAATAAGAGTGATTTGCGATAAGCTTAATATTCCTCAGCAAAGCAATATTGCCTATAAGGCGGCTAAGGAATTTTATAAAAGCAATAATATATCCGAGGACGATGGCGTTTGCATAAGAATAAAAAAGCAAATTCCAAGTCAGGCAGGCCTCGGCGGCGGTAGCGCCGATGCCGCGGCGGTGCTTGTGGCATTAAATAAAATTTTTAAGACACACCTAAGTGAAGAAGCGCTTTGTGAAATCGGCGCAAGAATAGGCGCGGACGTTCCGTTTTGTGTATGCGGCGGCACAAGACTCGCCCGCGGTATTGGTGAAATTTTAACTAAAATTGACAATTACTGCGACTTTAAGCTTGTAATCGTAAAGGGTACCGACGGCGTATCTACCAAAGAAGCCTATGAGGATTTTGATAACGCCACCGATATTAAAAAACTGCGAATAGATAAGGTTATAGAGGCCCTCGCGGCAGGAAATACAAGCGAGCTTAAAGGCAGGCTTATAAACGTTTTTGAGCAAACCACAAGGGTTAAAGAGGTCTCAAAAATTGTAGAGGAGCTTAAATCGCTCGGCGCGGTAGAGGCGGCTATGACAGGTAGCGGAAGCGCAGTTTTCGGCATCTTTACAAGCAGTAAGGACGCTAAAAGATGCAAAAAAGCGCTTAAAGATAAGTACCCGTTTGTATGCACAACAAAGCCGTCAATTAGTGGTGTTGCAAGAAGTATTTTGTAAAAAAGTGAGGTTTTAATTATGAAAGACGTTTTTAAAGAGGTAACACCGTCGGCTATTGATAAGCTCGGCTTTGGTATTTACCATTTCGGCCAGGGCGGAAAGGACGCCTTCGGATTTCAAGATAACAACGTTTTCCCGTATCACGGCTATGATAGAGAGCAGTGTAACTATCAGGAATCTCTTGGCTATATGAACTTTTATAGCTACCGTCTTGACGAGGCCTCATATATGCACCTGCGTAGAATGAGAGAGCTTGACGCGGTAAGCTGGGTGTATTATCTTCCCATTGAGCAAATGGAAAAGAACGGCAAAAAAATCGGTATGCTTAGAGCAGGCTGGAAGGACGAAATCACCGCTATGG
This sequence comes from uncultured Oscillospiraceae bacterium, assembly GCA_964506315.1. Lineage (GTDB taxonomy): Bacteria > Bacillota > Clostridia > Oscillospirales > Ruminococcaceae > SIG578. The sequence goes on along the minus strand of CAZDLQ010000146.1, from coordinate 681 downwards.
TTGAGGGCGTTAAAAAGGCGGGTCTTTGGGACTGCATCGCAGGCTTCCATTACGATGAGCCGCTTCTTTACTGCGACGGTGAAACCTTTGAGGAATTTTCGCAGTTTATTTCAACCTTCGGTAAGCGTCAGTATGCCGTGTTCTCACTTTATGAAATTCAGGAAGGACTGCATCCCACCTTTTCGTCGCCCGAGTATGGCAAGACCGCGCATCTTATAAACCCTTCAAATACACGCTATTTAACCGATATCGGCCTTGACGTTTACGGTAGAACCGATATTGATTATTATAGAAAATATAATGAAATGATGCTCAACGATATTCAAAGGGATAACCTTTACGTTTGGGGCTTCCCGACTACTTGGAAGGGTAGACCTAAGCCCGGTGAAACGGGCTATACCGAGGATCTTTGTATTGAGAATTTAGAGATGCATAGAAAGCTTCTTGATGAGCAAAGATACCCCGGCGGACTTTTTTGTTACACCTGGCGTTCTTGGAAGCTTCCCGACGAGAGCCTGGATTTTCATTTTGATACAAATAATCCTAACCGCTGGAATCGCCTTGAGGCTAAAATGATAGAAATCGGAAAAGAGCTTGGCAGCACAAAGCTCAAACCCATCGAGTAAAAATAAAGTATGGAATATGAAACCACCTGCTATGTGAAGTGAACCCCAAAGTTTA
>CAZDLQ010000145.1:0-3508 GCA_964506315.1 uncultured Oscillospiraceae bacterium | reverse complement strand
CAAAAGCAATAGGACGGTCAAGCATCAGAAAATCAAAGTAAACACTTGAAAAATCAGTTATAAGAGCATCCGTATCTCCTAAAACATTATATATAGTCAATCCTTTTTGACTGAGCTCGGCATCGTTTGTGTATCGAATATTGGTGAAATTCGATTTTATAGAGTTGACATCATCCATAGGATGCGGCTTTATCAAAAGAAGCATATTTTTTTGTTTTAGGATTTCATTTATTTGCTTTAAAAAATCGGCATCATACGGATTTACATCCTTATACTCTCCATCATGCATGCCGAGTTTTTTTGACGACATAAATGTTGGAAGCCAAAACACAACCTTATCAAATCCCTCTATAAAATCGGGTTTTTGCTTTTTTTCAAACAAGCCATCGCATCTTGGTTGACTTGTTATAATAACCTGTTCCGGCTTTGCATCAAAAGACTTACACATAACCTCTGCAAAAAGCGGTGAGGTTGCAATGATATGTGAGAAAAAATTTTGTTTATCCTTTTCACAGCCTTTTATTAATTTACCAACCCTCTTTAGCGGCATACCGTGCCAGAGATTAACAACAATTTGGTTTTTCGAGGGCATTATTGGGTATTTACCAAAGCTATAAAAAAAGTATTTCGTTCTAAAAAAAGAAAAGACACCTTGATTTCTTGATATAAACTTAACGTTTTGTGGTGCGTTTTTCTTAAAAGACTTAAATTCGTCGGTAGCAACTACGATTTTATGAGTTTGATTTAGACCAATTTCTATTACATAATCATAAAGACTTTTAACGTTATCCCTAAATCCAAGATTCGAATAAAAGAAAAGACTTTTATTATCTTTTGGAATTATTTTATTCACAATGGACAAGGGTGATAAAAGTTTCACTACCGTTCTTTTTAAGCCAGTCATAAAAGTCACCTACCCTCTCAAAAGCGTTTTGTAAATAAAACGCCTTAAAAAGCCCGGAGCTAATGCAATTACAATTCTTGGAAAAACGCAAAACAGCTTGTCCTTCAGCGAGCAAAGGCCGAGTTCTTCCATTCTCTTATAAAAACGGCGAATGTAACTAACGTACTGTCTTCCACCACGCCTATTATACATTGCATTGCCGGCGCGCATATACAAAAGTGCTTCTTGGTGGTTTGCACCTTTAAAGCCTTTTGAAAGTGCTCTTGCAAAAAGCTCGTAATCTTCAAAAAAATTATAGTTCTCATAACCGCCAAGTGAGGTTATAACACTTTTTTTATAAACAACAGCAGGGTGATTAAAGGGATTACGACGTCTTAAATACCCCATTATCTCCTCATGTGTTTGAGGGACGTTTTTTGTTGCGGTAACGTTATCTACGCTACCTTCAAATTCACAGACGGCGCAACTGACTATATCCGCATTTGTTTGCTCAATAAGCTCAAGCTGTTTTTCTATTCTTTGCGGCATAGCAATATCGTCACTATCCATACGTGCAACGATTTCATTTGTGCAGTGTTTAAGACCTGCATTTAGTGCGAGGCCTAAACCCAAATTTTGAGGCAAATAAACCTCTTTTATCTTAAATTTTTCGGAAAGAAGCGATACCTCGTTTTGAAGCTCAGGGCCTATTTTGCCGTCAATTACCAAAACAAATTCAGAAGGCAAGACGGTTTGCGCAAAAACGCTTTCTACGCTTTGCCTTAAATTCTCGGCAGTTTCTTTTTCATACACCGACATCAGCACGCTGTAAGGCGCTTTTTTTTGCTCTAACAAGCCGCAAGCCTCCTTCCCCAACAACACGCAAAATGTACGCTGAAAGTTTACATTGCATATTTATATTATCATATCACTAAAGGCTTTTTTTTGCAATAGAATTTGCATTTTTTAATGCATTTTTTTAGTTTTTTTCGCTTGTTTTTTATAAAAACTGAAATTATGCATAAATTCATGCGTTTTTTGACAAAAAAAGTTGCAAAACGGTTACAATTTCACCCAAAAAGCAAAGCGCGAAAGCAAGAATACTTTCGTGCCTTTTTAGGTGTTTTTAGTCCCAAAGTTTTTCGGGGTAGATTTTTTCTTTTCTTTTCTTAAGCATTGCCGCCTTAACGTCGTCAATATCCTCTTTATAGGTCATACCGTACCATTTATCGTTTGTTTTAAGTACGGCTATATCGCCCTCTCCGCTCTCGATAATTTTACTTGCAACCGACGGCAAATAAAACTCGGCTTTTAAGGGGTTTACGCCCTCATTGTCAAGCGTTTTAAGGAAGTCTACAAGCTGGCTTTCAAACTTTTCAAGCGTCTTTTGAGGGAACGCCCAGCAGTTCATAGAAACAAGGGTTTCGGGGTCTAAAACGGTCCAAGTTTTGCCGTCGTCCTCGGTGTATGCTATATCGTCACCACGGTACTCAATATGTGTTCTTTCGGTAACTGATTTAAGCTTACCGTCGGCGAGAGTTTCACAAATTCCCCTTGAGGTATAGCCGTTTCTTGACACGGTTTTAGAAAGCACAAAGCCTGCCATTGCCATGTGTAGCTTATCGGAATTTTCGTCGTTATTCACAAGAAAATCGTGCAAAATTTTAAAACATTCGGGGCCGTAATAATCGTCGGCGTTAATTACCACAAAATCCTCTTTGATTTGCTCCTTACCGCACCAAACTGCGTGGCCTGTTCCGAAGGGCTTTTCCCTACCCTCAGGCGCTTTAAAGCCGCTTGGAAGCTTATAAAGTTCCTGCATTACGTACTCGGTTTCGATATACTTTGAAATTCTATCGCCGACAGCGTTTTTGAAGTCCTCTTTAATTTGCTCTTTTATTATAAAATAAACCTTATCAAAGCCTGCTCTTTTGGCGTCAAACACCGAATAATCCAAAATAAGCTCCCCTGCGGGACCTACGGGTGTTAACTGCTTAAGGCCACCAAAGCGACTGCCCATTCCGGCAGCCATTATGACAAGGGCGGTTTTCTTTTTACTCATAAAAATTACCTCCGCGAATATACTATACATATTATAAACTCACTAACGCCTATAAGTCAATTAAATTTTTCCTGAAATTTACTTTACATATCAAAAAAAATGTGTTATTATATTGTGTACTAATCTTTGAAAGGAATGACACACATGGCTGAAAGCACACAAAGCTCAGCGCAAGCGTTTTTACAATACAAAGGCCGTCCTCTTGTTAGAAGCGGCAAGGTTCTTTATTACGGAAATCTTTACGACGACTATGTTGTTATGATGCAAATTGTTGATACCGTAAAGAACGGTGAGGATGATTTTGCAGGCAAAATCATTGTTCAGCTTCTTAACACCGATCCTAATGCATCTCCTACCGAGCTTGTTATCAAGAAAACCGACACTCGCGGACTTTACAATGCAATAGACATTGCGGCAGTTTGGCTTGACACTGCGCTTGATCAAGACTAAAATTTAGGGGCACGGCATTTTGCCGTGCCTTATCTCTCGTTTTTTAGGAGGAAGCTTTTTGAACAAGAAACAGCTTATTGAAATTGCCACGCGAATCGGTTACTGCTTACAAA
>CAZDLQ010000144.1:0-3529 GCA_964506315.1 uncultured Oscillospiraceae bacterium | reverse complement strand
CCGACGAGAGCTTTATGCACATCGAGGACGAGGATGAGTTTAACCGCGTAGCCGCTTACTTTGTTGAGCGTCTTTCGGACGAGTTTGATTTCCTTTATCCCGACGAGGAATAATTAAAAACAGCTTTTATTTCTGCCTTGTTTGAAACATTACTTCTATTATAATCCAACACTTTTATTTTTAGGAAAGCTTCTTTGGCAGCGGATTGCAGACCTCCCATTTTTATGGACGAAGGGAGCGTGAACCTGTCTCGTGGCTACACCGTCCCATTCTTACGAATCGGGTTTTATATCGTTGTAAGACGGCAAGGCGGGTACAAAAATTCGGCGCACACAGGCTACTGTGTGTGCCTTTCTTTTTTCTTAAACGAATTTATAAATTCCAACAACGAGAAACATAAAAAACAAAGTAACGTTATAATAAAAAGCGTTAAATTTAACTCTTGTCGCTCATGCCGCTGGGCACCTTCTTTTTGTCAAAGGCAACAAAAAGAAGGCAAAAAATGCCTTTCGGGGAACACACTGTTCCCCTGTCGCATCGAATTCTACGCGGCTTAAATCTCGTTTCGCTTACAATGCGAAACGAACGCCATAAAACAAAAAATGCACTCGCGATGCTCCACCCCTCTCACAAAATCGCCCTCCACGTTTCGTGAGCTACAATAAATAAAGTTAAATCCGAAAACGAACTGCTATACTGATGAATTTTTATTTTTTCTAAACGAATTTATAAATTCCCGTGCGCCGAGAAAGAACAAAAACGCCGCCAAGATTTTTCTTAAAACGTCCTGTGAAACAAGCGGCGAAAGACTTGCGCCAAGCGCAGCAAAGGGAACGGCACCAAGTATCATTAAAAGCGCAATTTTTTTGTTTATAAGCTTGTTTTTTAGGTGGGTTAATATCGAAGCGAGGCCGATGGGCAAAAAGAAAATTAGGTTAATTCCCTGCGCTTTGAGCTGACTTATATTAGTAAAGGCCGAGAGGTAAAGCATCAGCACACCGCCGCCACCGAGTCCCATAGAGGCTATAAAGGCCGAGGCAAAGCCTATTAGTGAGGTGTAAAAATATTTCATCTTAAAAACATCCTAACCGACGCGAAAACAACAAGTGCGCCAAAAATTCTTTTAAGCCAAACGCCCGAAATTTTTCGCATTACCATAGCGCCGACCACCGCGCCGACCACGCCTGCGTAAACAAACTGAAGGCTATCGAAAATTAGCGCGTCGCCGCGCACGATATAGAAAATGGCGCTGACGAGTGTTATGGGAAGTATAACCGCTACCGAGGTGGCGTGCGCTTCGTGCTCCGAGAGGCCCAACTTCTTTAAAAACGGCACGGCAACCGTTCCGCCGCCTGCGCCGAAAAAGCCGTTTAAAAAGCCGCAAACAACACCTGCCGCTATCCCCAAAAATTTCTTTGATTTTTTATTTGACACTTTTTCACTTCCTGTTTTTTTAGAATAACCGTCGTTTTTCTCTCATACAATGTACTAATGCTTTTAGGAGTTGATGACATGAGAGAAACGTATCAGCGTGCAGTAGATTTAGCGCAGTACATAGTCAAAACAGGGGCAACGGTTCGTGCGGCGGCAAAGGTTTTTAAGATTAGCAAGTCCACCGTTCACAAGGACATTTCGTTCAGGCTTAAAAAAATTGACCCCATTTTATACCGCGAGGTTAGCGAAATTATGGTTAAAAACAAGTCCGAGCGACACATTCGCGGCGGCAACGCGACGCGAGTGAAGTACGCATTATTTCGCGAGCTTAAAAAAGAAAGGCCCGAACGCTGATGCATTCGGGTTTATTCTTTTGCCCCTATTCCGCCCGAAAATTCGGCTGAGGGCGTTTATTTTCCGACCGGTTTTGTAATAACTTCTTCCGGATCTATAAATTTATTATTTTGCTTTACCGCAAAGTGCAGGTGCGACGCCTCGGCGCTTTCAATTTTGGCGGTATCCGCAACCGTTCCGATAACCTGACCTGTGGACACGGTTTGCCCCTTTTCTACCGGCACCTTAGTCGAGAGCGAGCTGTAAATTGTGACAATATTATTGGGGTGGGTAATTTCAACGGTTGTTCCCCACATACTGTCATTATATATTTTACTCACAACTCCCTCTCCTGATGCCTTTACGCTTGTACCCTTTTCGGCGGCGTAATCTATGCCTGTATGAAGCCGCCAATCGCCCATTGTTACGCTCTTGACGGGTTTATTGCCGCTATATTTATTTAAGATTTTTCCATCTATTGGCGATATGAACAACGTCGGCTGCTGTGGCTGCGAGCTTGACTGTCCTGACGGTAAGCTTTGCGAGCTTGACTGCTCTAACTGTGACGACTGCTGCCCCTGCTGCAAGGACGACGACGTAGACGAGGTTTCTGTATCGGTCTTTAGTGCATCTTGATTTGAGCTTGAATTCCACTTGTTTTCATCTCCGCTTAAATTTATTTCAGAATTATTATTCACCTGTGCTTTATTTATGCTTTCGCCCACTGTGAAAAGCGCCACACAAATTGAAACGGCCACAATTCCGAGAACCAAAAAGGCCCCGTTCTTTTTTATAAATCGGCCGAACTTTCCGCCCTTGGTATCTAAAATTTTCATACATCTTTGCTCCTTTTGTCTAACATTTCAATGTTATTTTGGACACAAATTTTTGTATTATACAAAAAAATCGTCATCTTAAAAAGAGAACGATTTTTTAAAAACCAATTTTTTATTGCTTTTTCTTAAAACCTATGCTATAATTCTCTCACCACGCAAAGTGAATATTTTTTGTCTATCCCTTATCAGAGTAGGCGTTTTTATTTTGGTAAAAACGTGTGCTCTTTGTTTCGTGCTCTGATAGGGGTATTGTAAACTTTGCGTGGTGGCAATCGGAGCCACACGTTTTTCGGGTGTGTTGCTTCGGCCGCACACCTTTTTTATTTTTGGAGGAAACGCAAATGAAAAACCTTTTGTCCCTTTTGTTAGCCCTATCTTTTCTTTTTACATTTTTTTCTTGCAAAAAGGAAAGCAACTCTTTCGCCGAAACCTCAAATACTCCCAAAAGTTCAACAATAGCTAGCACCGAAAGCACCTCTTCTTTGGAAGGAACTTCTTCTTTTGAGGGAACCTCTTCTTTAGAAGAAACTTCAAGTATTCCTGAAAATTCAAGTGCCATTTCTACATCAAGCAAGCACGAGTCAAGTTCAAGCGCTCCCAAAAACACAAATACTTCTTCGACTTCAAGCAAGCCTGAATCAAGTTCAATTCTTCCCGAAAGTTCGAGTAAACCTGAAACCATAACAATAACTGACGCTGAAGCGCTTGCTTGCTTAGACCTCGTTGCAATATCTGATGATAACTACTCCGATGATTTTGACAACAACACCTTCCGATTTGCATACGACTTTATAATTTTTGATAAATCAAATGCAAAATATGAGATATCAAGCGTTTCGGTTGTAAGTGCTACCGTTTATAACGGCAAAAAATGCGATATATTACAGCCGACATCTGCCGCAAAAATCAATAAAATCGTAGCTTCC
>CAZDLQ010000143.1:0-3559 GCA_964506315.1 uncultured Oscillospiraceae bacterium | reverse complement strand
TTGCCATAAAAATATGCACCTCCAAAAGTGTCTAACTTTTGGGGTGCATATCATTCGCTGAACTGTGGTTTTTGTTTATTTTCTTTTCTTAAGTAGGCGAATATCGCTTCCGGCAAATCTTAAATGCTCGTAACAACCAATAATTCGTGAAGCGATCCTGTCCGAATACCTTGCTGTAAGCTCACTCGGAATTAAGTTTGCGGTGATTATGGTGGGAAGAGCCATATTTAAGCGCGTGTTAACAATATTATAAAGTGCGGAAATGGTAAACGAGGTTGTAAACTCGGCACCAAGATCGTCAAGTATAAGAAGATCACATTCGGTAAGGTTATCCATACTGTATGTGGTCTTTTCTCCGCTAAAACGCTCTTTTTCAAGCGCGGTGAATAAATCGGGCGCCGATGCATATATAACGTTAAAGCCTTTTTGACACACAACCTTCGCTATAGCGCGTGAAATATGCGTTTTACCGATACCCGTTGTGCCGAAAATAAGTAAACTTGGCGACTGTGTCGAAAAGCCTTCGGCGTAACCCTTGCAGCTTTCAAAAATTTTGCTCATTATTTGCTTGCAAGCGATACCGCCAAGCTCGTCGGGATAGTAATCTAAACAAAAATCGTCGAAGGAAATCTTGTTTTCTTCGGCTTTTTTTACCGCTTCGTCCTTTGCAATGTTGGCCAAAATCTCCTTTAAACAGTCGCATGGCATAGCATCAACGTATCCCGAATCGTTGCACTTTTTGCAGGTGTAGGGGATGGTCAGCAGCTCGGCATCAAATCCGTTTTGCACTAAAAGAGCACGCTTGCGCTCAATTAAAGCACGGTTTCTTTCACGAATTTCTAAAATCGCGTTTTTTACATCACCGCTTTTGTTTGCAACCTTGCTCGAAAGCATAACTCCCGAGGTGGCAAGCTGAGAATCGAGCTGTGCAAGCTCGGGTATTTTGCTGTAGGCAAGCGCCTTGTTTGCGGCAAACGCCTCAAGCGCCTTGGCGTTTCTTTCATCTATTATAGAATTTGCCTTGCGAATAGCCTCAATAGAATATTTCATTTGTTTGCTCCTTTCGCGTTAGCCTTGTTTGCTGAGATCGGGTACAGTGTAGCCTGACCAGTCATCAAACTGCGTAACGTCAAGCGAAGACGTGCCACTGCCTTGACCTTTTCTTGTGCTTTCGTGTTCCTCCACTTGCTTAGGCGTCCCTAAGCCTGCTTCCTTCCACTTTGATAGAATTTTGTTTATGTAGGGGAAAGAAAGCTTGCCTGTATTGTCAACGCACTTCTCAAATGCAAGCTTTATCATTTCAATGGAAAATTCCCATTCGTTTATCCAAGTGGCGATAAACTGCTTTTGCTTGGTTGTGAGGTTGTGATCCCATATACCAAAAGCGGCTTTAATAAGTGACTCGTTGTTTCTTTGGGTTGTAAGCTCTTTAATGTGCGCCTCGACCTTTTGATGAGTATCGAGCCCTGCATCTATCCAAGAATAAGCGGTCTTTACAACGGTGCGAATGTTGGATTTTTCAATCGAAACACAGTACTCAACCGCCATTACAATTATGTCGGCAGGCACCTTTGCAAGATCAAACATTGTTACCAAAACTGAGGTTTCGGGCTGTGTTAAAAATCTTCCGAAAAGCCTCTCGGTTTCCGAAACCACCCATTTAAGCTCGGTTGTGCTTTCAATGCGCTTTGATATTTCAAAGCTCGTCATTGCCATTGGGGTAGAGGTCTTGATTTTAACGTTCTTTGCAACTGTATGCGTTTTAGGCTCGGCCTTTTCGGTCACAACTGCTTTTTCCGCCTCTTTAGGCGTGCTTACCTCACACACCTGCTCGCTTGGCTTGTACTCGCCGCCATCACAGGCTTTTATAACGTTGCAGTTTTCCCAGTATAAAAGCGCATCAGCAACGTTTTTTTGCGAGATGCCGCAAAGCTCACTGATTTTATCCTCGTCAAGTAGGCTTCCTGCGTTTGCAAGAACTACTAAAAGCACTTTTACGTAGTCCTCTTTTGCAAGCTTTAGGTGACGGCTGACTACCGAACGGGGAACTGCAAAAATATCGTTCCACTGCCCAAGATTTATTGTGTATGGCATTTTATCATTCCTTGTATAAAAATAGGGGATAGAGATTAAAAATTATTATAACATACATTTTCTATTAAGTGTAGTACATTTTTGATTTTTTTGAAATTATTTTTCGAATTTTGTGTTGACTTTTTAGGCTGTATACTGTAAACTGTGGTTTACATAATTAAGTTTACATAATTGTTGTTAGGTTTACATAATTATTTGCTTAAAATTTTTGTGAGAATGACGAAAATGCAAAAAATGCCCGAAATTGCTTGAATATTGAGCGAAAAAGTTGTATTATAAATACAGCCAATTTAAAAAAACTGTGTTGTGTTATTTTACATAATTTTTTCAGCGTATATTTTCACCTCGGCGCGCATATCATTTGGTAAAACAGTAAAGGATGTGCGAGCATGAGAGGGATAATAAGGACAAGTAGTTTTAAAAACGGTTTTGCAGTTTACGACCGTTTTTTTGTTTGCTTTTTTATCGTGTTTTGCGTGGGACTCATAATCGGCGCGCTGTTTGCCGGTATGAGCGGTTACGGCTCCGACTCGACCATTTTTAAAATTTGGCAACAAAATTTTACGCTTCTTAAAGAAAAAAGCGTGTTTTCGGTTTTTGTACATAGTATTGCGCCGGTTATAACCTATCTTTTGGTAATTTATTCTCTCGGCGTATGTGCAGTCGGCAGTGTGTTTTTGGCGGTGCCTTGTCTTGTTTTGGGCGTCGGCAAAGGCATTTTTTTCGGCTTTTTGTGCCTTGAAGGCGGTATTTTACAGTATGCTTGGGCGCTTATTTTTGTATTGCTTCAAAACATCGTGTTTTGTACGGTAATTTTACTGCTGCTTAGCCTGTCACTTAAAATGTCGATTCAAACCTTTTCTCAGTTTGCAAATTTAAGCTTTGCAAACAGCCTGCCGCTCAGCTTTAAAAAATATAACCAATGGTATTTGATTTCGCTTTGTACACTTGCTTTAAATTCCGTCTTAGATGCAGTTTTGATGCGATTTTACTGATATAAAACTAATTAGAAAGGATGTGGAATATATGCTTGATTTGTTTGTGCAATATAAAACCTATTTAAGCCAAGAGCGCAACGTTTCAAAGAGCACCTTTGATGCATATATTCGTGATGTTAGCAACTTTCTAAGTTACGTTGATATATCGGTCTCGCATAATATTTTTGACGTTTCGTCATCCGATTTGGAGGGCTTTAGAAAAGAGCTCGAAAAAATGGGCAAAACACCTGCCACCATCAATAGATGCTTTGCCTCGATAAAGAATTTCTATAGATTTTTGAAAACAAAAAATACTGAGGTTGAAGATCCCACCGAGCCGTTTCACGCAATTAAATGCGATAGAAAAATGCCGCACGTGCTCTCTAATAAGGACGTGGACAAGCTCTTAAATGCTCCCGACACCCACACCCCAAAGGGCTGTAGAGATAAGGCTATGCTTGAGCTTCTGTATGCAACGGGAATGAGAG
>CAZDLQ010000142.1:0-3567 GCA_964506315.1 uncultured Oscillospiraceae bacterium | reverse complement strand
GAGGGATTGTTTAGTACGCCGCCAGGGCGGCTACAATCCTCCCGTCACGGCTACGCCGCGCCACCTCTCACTGCGGTTCGGTCACCTCGCGGTTCTGACAATCCACAGGATTGTCATTCATTGCCGCTCGGCCGCTTTGCTACCTTTACACAAGGAGGGCTTTTTTCTTGTCGCTTTCGACATCCCGTAAAGCGTAAATTTCAAACAATTCGACCGAATGTGAGCAAATTTTACAAATAGCCTTTTCTTTTTTGAAAATGTATGCTATAATAAAATATAATCATTTTTTTAAGTTTGAAAAGAGGACGATTATGAAACAAATTAAACGCGCATTATGTTTAGTTTTTGCACTGTGCATTGTGGTTTCGCAGTTTACTGTAAGCACCTTTGCGGCGGCCACAACAACACCCACAGGATATGCCTCGGCATCGGACGTTGTTTATAAAACCGCTTCGGTCAGCGGCAAATCGGTTATTTACAACTGGGGCGCAAGAGATGAGGTTGCAAATTTTTTAAGCAGCTACGCTCAAAACTTCTATACGGGAAGCAATACATACAGTTCGCTTTCGCAAAAAAGCGGCGGAACCTCGCAGTCAAACGCTCCTTCGAGTGCACTTTACAGCGAGCTTAAAAATCTTATGTCTTCCGCACACAACTTCTATACGTATTATAACGGTAATAAAAACGTAAGAAATTACTATAAATATACCGACTGCGTAAGTAACGATACCTCAAAGGTAAGTCTTATTTATCTCGGAAAGCTTGTTACAAGCACCTGGAACGCCGGCAGCACCTGGAATCAGGAACACATTTGGCCCCAGAGTAAGCTTAGCAGCGATGAGCAAATCGGAGACATTATGCATCTGCGTCCTGCCGATCCGAGCGAAAATTCAAGCAGAGGAAACACCGCATACGGCGAAAGCAGTGGTTATTACGATCCTGCTGCCGAGGGTTCAAACGTTCGCGGTGACTGTGCAAGAATGGTGCTTTATATGTACGTTCGTTGGGGCGTTACGTCAAGTATGTGGGGTAAATCGGGTGTTATAGAAAGCGTAGACGTTCTTTTGGAATGGATGGAGGAAGACCCTGTTGATACCTGGGAAATGGGCAGAAACGACGCCGTTCAGTCAATTACCGGCACAAGAAACGTGTTTGTCGATTATCCCGAGCTTGCTTGGCTTCTTTTTGGTGAAGAGGTTCCCTCGGATATGACCACTCCCTCGGGAATAGCGGCAAATTCGGGTACAAATACAGGTAACGGCAACAACAATAATAACAGCAGTAGCAGTAGCAGTAACAATAACAGCAGTAACAGCAATAATAACGTAAGCAATAACAATAGCAGTACCAATACAAACGACGGACAAAGCAACCAAAGCAGCAGCACAAACACCAATACTGGTGACAGTACCTGTACCCATGAGAGAACAGAGGTTGTCGGTGCAATTTCCGCTACTTGCACAAATACGGGCAATACAGGAAACGTTGTTTGTGAGCGTTGCGGCGCAGTTTTGCAGCAGGGTAATGCGACTGCAAAAACCGCGCACTACAGCAGTGACGGCGACGATAAATGTGACGTATGCTTTGCAAAGATGGACTGCGTGCACAGAGACGTTGATACCGCTAACAAAAAGGAAGCAACCTGTACCGAAGCAGGCTACACGGGTGACGAAATTTGTGCAGATTGCGGTGCCGTAATCCGTTACGGTGTCGCTACCGAGAGCCTCGGCGAGCACGTTTACGGCGAGTGGACTGTTATAAAGGCCGCCGTAGGCAGCGAAAGCGGGCTTAAATCCAAGACCTGCTCGGGCTGCGGCGAGAGCATAGTTGAAGTAATCCCCGCGCCTGATGGCGACAGTGCGCCTATCAGCACACTCACAATAATTTTGATTGTTATGGGTGGCGTTTTGGTGCTTAGCGGCGCGGCGGTAGCGATAATTTTAATTGTTAAAAAGAAAAAACAAGCTAAATAAAAATAAATAAAAAACAACGACAACATAGCAGTTTTTAAAAGACAAAATTGCTATGTTGTCTTTTTGTTTTTATACGGCGGTGCGCCCCGCCTCCCTCTGACGAGGGAGGTGCCGAGGAACGAGGCGGAGGGAGAGATGGGTTTCAAAAAAAGTAGTTGTTGATTTGCGTTTTCTCTCCCTCAGTCACCTTCGGTGACAGCTCCCTCATCAGAGGGAGCCAAGTTCAATCAAATTTATATTGTATTTAGCTTTTATATGGCATTTTGTCCCATAATTTTCGGGTGTTTTTTACTTTATTTTTGAGATTATTAACAAACCGCAAAAAAATGTCAAAAAATTGTCAATTTTTTTAAAATAGGTATTTATTTTTATTTTTTTATGTGTTATAATTGCTATACGTGACATTGTCAATAAAAAATGGAGGTATCACAAATGGCAAACACTATTTGTAAGGTTCCTTTTAAGGGAACCGAAGAGCAGAAAGCACAGCTTATGCAGGTGATTTCCGAGCTCAAGGACCAAAAAGGCTGTCTGATGCCCGTAATGCAAAAGGCACAGGACATCTATGGCTATTTGCCCATCGAGGTTCAGCAGATGATTGCAGAGGGTTTAAACGTTCCTCTTGAAGAGGTTTACGGCGTTGCAACCTTCTATGCACAGTTTGCACTCAACCCCAAGGGCAAGAACAGAATTTCGGTATGTCTCGGAACTGCTTGCTACGTTAAGGGCTCGGGCGATATTTTTGATAAGCTTTCCGAAAGACTCGGAATCGGAAACGGTGAATGTACCGATGACGCTGAGTTCTCACTTGAGGCTTGCCGCTGCATCGGCGCTTGCGGACTCGCTCCCGTTTTAACAGTTAACGACGAGGTTTACGGTAGACTTACCGTTGACGACGTTGATAAAATTCTCGCCGAGTACGGTTTTTCAAAATAGTCAACTAAACTGTAACTTTTGAAAGGAACAGTACCTGTATGAAGATAAGCACAATCAAAGAGTTACTTAATGCCGATGTTATTTGTAATGAAGAGCACCTCGGGAAGCACGTTTATTCAGCTTGCGGAAGCGATATGATGAGTGACGTTTTGGCCTACGTTAAGGACCAAGCCGTACTGCTTACAGGTCTTGTAAACTCGCAGGTTGTAAGAACAGCGGAAATGATGGATATGGTTTGCATCGTTTTTGTCCGTTCAAAAATGCCCACTCCCGAAATGATTGAGCTTGCACGCAATAACGGTATCGTTTTGCTTGCAACAGAGCGTAGAATGTACGAGGCTTGCGGTTTGCTTTATCAAAACGGTCTCGTAGGCAACAAGGTTTCAAATGGCTGAGTCGCTTACCTTTAGGTTTGCAGTTGACGGAACTGACTTTACATCGGCAGGTCACGCCTCAGCAACAGTCAAGAAAAACCTTCGTCAAATAGGTCTTCCACCCGAAATTATTCGTAGGGTTTCCATCGCGATGTACGAGGGAGAAATCAACATGGTAATTCACGCAGGCGGCGGTGAGGCAATCGTCACGGTAAGTGAAGAGGATATCACCATTCGTCTTGTGGATAACGGCCCCGGTATTGCCGACATTGAAAAGGCAATGC
>CAZDLQ010000141.1:0-3621 GCA_964506315.1 uncultured Oscillospiraceae bacterium | reverse complement strand
GCCGCTTCGCTACCCTCGTCAGAGGGAGGCAGGCATGGTAACGCTTTTTGTTTTTTTATTTTACTTTAAATATTGTCCGTAATATACCGCCGCGCCTTTTAGCGACTCTTCTATTCTAAGCAGGCGGTTGTATTTAGCCGTTCGGTCTACGCGGCAGGGCGCTCCCGTTTTAATTTGACCTGTAGAGAGCGCAACCGCAAGGTCTGAGATAAAGGTGTCCTCGGTTTCGCCCGAACGGTGCGATATAATGCTTTTGTAGCCGCCGTTTTTGGCAACCGAAACGGTGTCAAGAGTTTCACTTAAGCTTCCAATTTGGTTGGGCTTAATTAAAATTGCATTTGCACAGCTGTTTTTGATTCCCTGATTTAGCCTTTCGGCATTTGTAACAAACATATCATCGCCAACGAGCTGCACCTTTTTTCCGATTCGACTTGTAAGCTCCTTCATGCTGTCAAAGTCATCCTCGTGTACGGGGTCCTCAAGCGAAAATATTGGATACTCCGAGCATAGCTTTTCCCAGTAGCTCATAAGCTCGGTTTTTGAGAAGATTTTTTGCTGCTTTGGAAGCATATAATCGTCGTATTCGCTTCTGTACCATTCGCTCGCCGCCGCGTCAAGTGCTAAAAATACGTCACGGCCCGACTTGTAGCCTGCGCGCTCGACGGCCTCTAAAATAAACTCAATAGCCTGCGCGTCGCTGTTTAAATCGGGCGCAAAGCCGCCCTCGTCACCGATAGAGGTGCTAAGTCCGTGCCGTTTTAATACCGACTTTAGCGAATGATAAACCTCAGCACCGCACCTTAGAGCTTCGCTAAAGCTCGGCGCTCCTATTGGCATAATCATAAATTCCTGAATATCAACCGAGTTGGAAGCGTGCACTCCGCCGTTTAAAATATTCATCATAGGAACGGGCAAAATATTAGCGTGCACTCCGCCTAAATAACGGTATAACGGGATTCTCGCCGCCTTTGCCGCGGCGCGTGCGCAGGCCAGCGAAACCGCCAAAACGGCGTTAGCACCAAGAGAGGATTTGTTGTCGGTTCCGTCAAGCTCAAGCAAAGCTGCGTCAATCTCGCTTTGGTAAAAAGCGTTTTTGCCGACTAAGGCGTTGCAAATATCGCGATTTACGTTTTCTACGGCAGTATAAACCGAGCAGCCGACAAACCTGTCGGGAATTTTGTCACGAAGCTCGCGCGCTTCAAACGAACCCGTCGACGCGCCCGACGGCACGCTGGCTCTACCCACCGCACCGCCCGATAGATATACATCGGCCTCAACGGTCGGAATACAACGCGAATCTAAAATTTGCCGAGCGCGAATTTTGGTAATAATGTATGGATTAAAATGCAAAATGGCTCCTCCTTTAAAAAAATTATTCTTTTTGGAAACCTGCCTTTCACAGTATATTGTTTGAGCAGTTACAAAAACTATTCAAGAGGAACAGGATTTTTTTATATAAAGGAGGATGAATATGAAGGAGAAAATTGCCGTTGCCATCGCAGTAGTTTTAATCGGACTTGCCGCCTCGGCTTGTACAAGACAAAATAACGATGACGGTAGCACCTCGTCAAATAGAAGTGACGTTGTGTCAAACAGTAGTGAAAATAGAGTGGAATCGGATTTAAACAGTGATAAAGACGGTGTTTCCAGCTTTGTTTCCTCAAGTATGGACGCCATTGACAGTATGATGTAATAAATGAAAAATAAAATATTTGTAAAAACTTTAACTTTTTCGCTTGTTCTTGCCGCTGCAGTAACAGTTTGTTCCTCCTGCAGTAAAAAAGGACAAGAGGACAGTACGTCCAAAAACACCCTAAGCGCACAAAATTTAAGCTCGGCGCAAATGACGGTGCCAACCGAAACTCCTGCGGCTAGCAGCACGGCTTCAACGCTTGATAATACCAAAATCGGTTGGGGACCGGGTGTTATACGCGAGCATAACCGCCCGACCAGCGCCGAGAGCAGTAATACAAAATACGCGAAATACGACGCGATTTTCATAGGAGAGGATAATAAAAACGTCTACCTCACCTTTGATGAAGGCTATGAAAACGGCTATACCGCGCCTATTCTTGATACGCTAAAGCAAAAAAACGTTAAGGCAATGTTTTTTGTGACCTGTGATTACGTAAAGCGCAATCCCGAGCTTGTAAAACGAATGATAGACGAGGGACACGTGGTAGGTAATCACAGCTGGACACATCCTTCTTTCCCAAGCCTTAGCGACAATGACGCGGCCGAGGAAATACAAAAACTACACGAGCTTGTACAGCAAAGCTTCGGCTATGAAATGAAATATTTCCGCTTCCCGATGGGCGAATTTAGTGAAAAAACGCTTGACGTTTGTAAGAAAAACGGTTATAAAAGCGTCTTTTGGAGCTTTGCCTACGCCGATTGGGATACAAAAAAACAACCCGATGAGCAGGTAGCACTTAAAAAAATATGCGACTCGGCTCATAACGGGGCAATTTTTCTTTTGCACGCAGTTTCAAAGACCAATAGCAGTATTTTACCGCAGGTTATTGATAACGTGAAGGCTCAAGGCTACACCTTCGCCGAGCCGAAATTATAATTAAAACAAAAACCGTCCCGCCGCTTAAAGCGACGGGACGGTTTTTATTTGCTTTGGGCGTGAAAAGCCCTCCTTGTGCAAAGGAGGGTGGCACGACGAAGTCGTGACGGGAGGATTGTAGCCGCCTTGGCGGCGTACAGAACAATCCCTCAGTCACCTTCGGTGACAGCTCCCTTTACACAAGGGAGCCTAAAATAGCCACATGTTTACAGGATCTATAATAGACATTAAATGACTTGGCGGTTTTGAATTTACTTAATGCCGTAAACCTCTTTGTAAATTATGCTTTTTGTTTTGTCAAAATCGCTCTCACCAATGAGTGCAGGGTAGGATAAAATGTGCATAGGGATAGCCTCACAGCCCTCTTGCATAGGCGGCAGCAGGTAATCCTGCGGATTTTTTAAAAAGCCGTTTCTAAGATAAAAGTTAAGGCGCCGCCGTGACAACTCGTCCTCAGGCAGTTCGACCTCTAAAATAAAAGGCGATAAACACTTGTTTTTAACCTCGCAAAGAAGCCGCGTTCCTATTCCGCCGCACCGCGCCGTCGGGGATACGGCAAAATGATCGCCGAAAGAAAACTGCTCAAACTCCCAAACGGTGAATAGGGCAATAAGCTCACAGCCCTTAAAAAGCGTGAAAATTTTGTAAAACTCACAGCTTTGACAAAGCTCTTTAAATGCCTCTTTTGTTCTCAGCTCGCCCTTTGGAAAAGACGCCTTTAAAAGTGCGTAGAATTTTTCAAAATCGGATGCCGAAATCGGATTTTGTTTCGAAAAAATTTTAAGTTCTAAACTGTCCATAATATCACCTAAAAAGTTACCAAATAAACGGTATAAGCCTGTATTTTACCTTTTGCTTGTACTGGGCGTAGCCGAAAAGCTCACGCGTCAAAACCTCTTCTTCATTTATAATTCGTTTTGCAATAATGAACGGATAAAGGCAAAAAATCGGAAGGGAGATAAGCGAGCCTAAAACAAGCGGCATCGAGATAAATAACAGTAGAGTTGCAAAATACATCGGATGCCGAACAATGCCGTAAGGTCCCGTGT
>CAZDLQ010000140.1:0-3649 GCA_964506315.1 uncultured Oscillospiraceae bacterium | reverse complement strand
GAACGCCGAAAACCTCAAACTTGAGCATACAAAGTCCAACAGTTAAAAGAACGAATGTAACCGCAAGCGAAAGACGCTTTGAACGCGAATGGAAAAATCTCTCGAAGAAGGTGAGAAGCAAGCTCGTAATCACGCCAAGCAGCAGCGAAACCACAATCTCAACAATCGGCTCAACTACAATTGATACAATGTCGGGTGAGCCTGTTTGAAGCGCTCTTGCAATTCCAAACGAAACCGAGAAAATGATAAGTCCAACCGCATCATCAAGCGCAACAATGGGAAGCAGCAGCGAGGTCAGGGGACCCTTTGCCTTGTACTGACGCACAACCATAAGCGTTGCCGCAGGAGCAGTTGCCGAGGCTATCGCACCAAGCACAATAGCGGCGGGAAGTGAAATCTTGTCGGGCATTATAAAGTGTAGAGAAATAAGCGCAACGTCAACAAAAATCGTCGCAACAAACGCCTGAACAACACCGATAACGCCGGCCTGTTTTCCTATAGCCTTGATTTGTGAAAGTCTAAACTCGTTGCCTATAGCAAATGCGATAAAGCCGAGCGCAACGTCACTTAAAATACTAAGCGTGCCGATTTGCGATTCACTCGCAAAGCCGATTCCGTCAAAATTAAGTGAGCCCAAGCAAAAAGGACCGATTAAAACGCCCGTTACAAGATACGCCGTAACTGCAGGCAGTCCAACCTTTTTGGCAAGACGCGACATTAACAGTCCCAAAAGCAGTGCAACACTGATTTCTAATAAAATGGTATACTTCACTGTATTTACCTTCTTTAAATATGAAATGTGTGTCCTTAGACCAATATATTATAACTCTGTTTTTATAATTTGCAAGAGAAAAACACGATTTTTTTTGCAAAAATAATATTTTGTACAATATGTAAAAACTACGCGCGTAAGGTTGACAATTTGTAGTAATAAAGATATAATAGATGGGTACAAATTTATTCACATTTCGGTATGGAATAAAAAATAATAGAATGGAGAACAGTTTATGAAACGTACAAGTAAAATAACGTTTTTCGTTGTTTTAGCAATTATCGCTTTTCTTACATATACTGCGGTTTTCGGCATCAGCAGTATGTACGGCGATAAAAAGACAGTATATATTAAGGGTGGAAACGATATCCGTTGGGGTATTGATATTCGCGGCGGCGTAGACGTTACCTTCGGCGCACCCGAGGATACAGGTCTTAGTGCTGATGATATGCAAAAAGCAATTGAATCGGCCGAGGAGGTTATTAAGCAACGTCTTACCTCTCAAAATATAACCGACTACGAGGTTTACTCCGACTTTGTTAAAAATAGAGTTGTAGTTCGCTTTCCGTGGAAAGAGGATGATGAGGACTTTGACCCTGAGGAAGCAATAAAAGAACTTGGTGAAACCGCCGTCCTGACCTTTAACGTCGGCACAGAAACCGACAGCGAAGGTAAGCCGTCAGGTGAGGTTGTGCTCAAGGGCGACCAGATTGACGAAGCCAGCGCTCAGTATGATTCAAGCAACGGAGGTTGGCATGTTGCCCTTAAGCTTACGTCTGACGGCGCACAGTCGTTTGCAACTGCAACCGCTGACAACGTGGGCGGATACATTTCTATCTGGATGGACGACACAATGATTTCGGCTCCCACGGTAAACAGTGCAATAACAGGCGGACAGGCTGTTATTACAGGTAGCTTTACTCAGGACGAGGCTGAAAAGCTCGCTCGCCAAATCAACTCGGGTTCACTTCCTTTCAAGCTTGAAGTTTCTAATTTCAGCACAATTTCTCCTGAGCTTGGCTTAGATGCTAAGGACGCAATGGTGCTCGCAGGTCTTATTGCAATCATCGCAATCTTTATCTTTATGACTATTATATACAGACTTCCCGGTTTTGTTGCAGGTATCGCAATTATCGGTCAGGCCGCAGGTGCTATCGCTTGCGTTTCGGGCTATTTCCCCGATATTCCCAGCTTTACCTTAACCCTTCCCGGTATCGCAGGTATCATCCTTTCAATCGGTATGGGCGTTGACGCAAACGTTCTCACCTCTAATCGAATTCAGGAAGAGCTCGCTGAGGGCAAAACTCTTGACGGTTCAATTGCTCTCGGTCACAAAATGGGCTTAAAAACCATTATCGACAGTAACTTAACCATGGTTATCAGTGCCGTTGTGCTTATGGGTGCTTTCGGTCCTACCTCAAGCATCTTCTCAAAGCTTCTCTCACCGCTGTTCTCATGGTTTGGCGCATCAACTGCAGGAAGCATTTATTCATTCGGCTACACACTTATCGTAGGTGTTATAATGAACTTTATCTTCGGAGTATTCGCATCACGTCTTATGCTCCAGTCGCTTTCACAGTTTAAGTGCTTTAGAAATCCTTGGCTTTACGGAGGTAAGAAATAATGTTTGAACCTAAATATAACTTCTTAAAATACTCAAAGCTTTATTACATTATCTCCGCCGCTATCATTGTTATCACCATTTTGGCAACCGTTTTCTTCGGCGTTAAGGTTGATATCGAATTCAAGGGCGGCTCAATCGCAACCTATAGCTACGAGGGCGAGGTTGAGATTTCCAAGGTTGAATCCATTGTAAAGGATGCAACAGGCTTTAGCGCAAGTGTTAGACTTTCTCAAAACTCAGTAACCGATAAGCAAAACATCGTTATCTCAATTGCTGAGGAGCTTGAGAATGAGGCTCAAATTAAAATGACCGATGCACTCGAAAAAGAGCTTAAGGATAACAAAATTGAGCTCGTAGAGTCTTCGTCGGTTAACGCAATGAACGGTAGAAACTTCTTTATAAAATGCCTTATCGCCGTTGCATTCGCTTCCGTTCTTTTGATTTTATACATCGCTGTAAGATTTAGAAATATCGGCGGTTGGTCGGCAGGTATTACCGCAATTATCGCGCTTATTCACGACCTTATCGTAACCTATGCAGTTTACGCTATCTTCCAAATCGAAATCGGCGGAAACTTTATGGCAGTAATGCTCACCATTCTCGGTTACTCAATCAACGATACCATTATCGTATTTGACCGTGTTCGTGAAAATCAGGATATCTACGGCAAAAAACTGCCCATCGCTCAAAACGTAAATATGAGCTTAAATCAAAGTATGCAGCGTGCAATTAACACTACCGCTACAACACTTATCGCTCTCGCAGTAGTTGTTGTTGTAACCTTCGCATTCAACATTACTTCAATGTTTGACTTCATCTTCCCGATGGCAGTAGGTCTTATCTCGGGTGTTTATTCATCAATGTTCCTCGCTCCTTGTATTTGGGTTTCCTGGAAACAAAACGAAAAGAAAGGCTCACGCCGCAAATAAGTGAATTTAACAAAAAGGAAGCGGCTTTTTGCGGCTTCCTTTTTTAGTATGGGGGAATTATGAAAAAATAATCGCCATAATAACACTACTGTTTATTTTGCTCGCTTCGGGCTGCAGTCCGCAAAATACATTTTCCTCTTCGATAACCTCAAGTAGCGTCGGGGTAGAAAAAGAAAAATTTGATATTATGTCACAGTCCTTCTCTCTTGTGGACTATGACCCCGAAAAAGCCTTTGATATAGAAGCGCTCGGCGAGAATATATCCAAAGACGCGCTAATGCTTTTTGAAAATCCGCTTGATATCGCCGCTTACGTAATGTCTTA
>CAZDLQ010000139.1:0-3652 GCA_964506315.1 uncultured Oscillospiraceae bacterium | reverse complement strand
CTATGGATATGGACACCACAAGCGGTAAGGGTGAACACCAAAAACAGTTTGAAGCCTTTACCAGCGGCGAATATCATATTTTAGTCGGCACGCAAATGGTGGCTAAGGGACTCAACTTCCCAAACGTTACCTTAGTTGGAGTGCTTAACGCCGACCAAACCCTGTATTCAAACGATTTTAGAGCATTTGAGCGCGCATTTTCGCTTATAACTCAGGTTGTTGGTAGAAGCGGTAGAGGAGATGCCAAGGGTAGAGCAATTATTCAAACCACAACACCGCAAAACCCCGTTATTTCACTCGCTTCTCAGCAAGACTTCAATGAATTTTATAACGAGGAAATAATGGTTAGAAAAGCGATGCTTTATCCGCCGTTTTGCGATCTTTGTATAGTTGGCTTTGTTTCAAACAATCACGACGACGCAAAGCGTGGCGCAAATGACTTCGTAGAAATGCTCAAAGCGCAAAAGCCCGAGGAAAAGGGTATACCCTTAAGAGTTCTCGGCCCGTCGCCAATGGGCGTGGTTAAGGTGTTTGGAAAATATAGATATAAGCTTATAATTAAATGCAAAAATAATAAACAGTTTAGGTCGCTAATCTCACAGCTTTTAAAACAGTTTGCAAAGGACTCAAAAAATAAAAATATAGCGGCCTATGCCGACCTAAACAACGTTGGAAATATGTAGAATGGAGAGTAGAAATGGCAATCAGACAAATTGTAACTGATGAAGAATTTTTAAGAAAAACCTGTAAGCCTGTCGAGGTCTTTAACGAAAAGCTTTGGACGCTTCTTGACGATATGGCTGAAACAATGTACACCGCAAACGGTGTGGGACTTGCCGCAATTCAGGTGGGTGTGCTTCGTAGAGTGGTTGTTATAGATACCGACGACGAGCTTATAGAGCTTATAAACCCCGAAATAATTAAAACCTCGGGCTCTCAAACGGGGCAAGAGGGATGTTTGTCATTCCCGGGACAGTACGGAGATGTTACACGCCCTAACGTTGTTACTGTTCGCGCACAGGATAGATACGGTAAAGAGTTCAAAATAAAGGGCGAGGAGCTTTTGGCAAGAGCATTTTGCCACGAAACCGACCACCTTGACGGAAAGGTTTTTGTAGATCTTGCAAAAGACCTTCATTTTGAAAAATAGTATTGTAGAGGAAAACGCAATGAATATTATTTTTATGGGAACACCCGATTTTGCCGCAACGTCGCTTGCCGCTTTAATCGACGCTAATTACAAAATATCCGCTGTTTTTACTCAGCCCGATAAACCTGTCGGTAGGCATAGAATACTTACGCCGCCGCCCGTAAAACAGCTTGCCTTAGAAAACGACATTCCCGTTTTTCAGCCCGAAAAGCTTCGCGATAGTGAGCTTGTAGAGCAAATTAAAAGCTACAATCCCGATTTAATCGTAGTCGTGGCTTACGGAAAAATTATTCCCGAGGAAATACTTTCTATTTGTCCCTGCATTAACGTACACGGTTCACTGCTTCCTAAATATAGAGGCGCGGCCCCGATTCAATGGTCGGTTATAAACGGCGAAAAATACGCAGGCGTAACCACTATGTTTATGGATAAAGGACTTGATACGGGGGATATTATTCTAAAACAGGAAACCGAAATTTTAGAGGGCGAAACCTCGGGTGAGCTTTTTGAGCGACTTGCCAAAATCGGCGCTGATTTGCTTATTGAAACGGTAAAACTTATTGAAAGCGGTGATGCTCCAAGAACACCGCAAGACAGTGACCAAGCGACTTGGGCGCCTATGCTAAATAAAGAAATGGCTTTAATAGATATTGCAAAGCCTGCAAATGAGCTTACATCGCTGATATGCGGCCTTAATCCTTGGCCCGTTGCTTATACCTTTATAGACGGCAAACGCTTTAAGATTTATAGAGCCAAAACCGTCGATAAAAAAGGAAAAGTGGGAGAAATTCTCGATGCCAAAAAGCTTGTTGTAGCTTGCGGAGAGGGCGCACTTGAGCTTTGCGAGGTGCAAATTGAAGGCTCAAAAGCACAAAGCGGAGAAGAGTTTTCAAGAGGACGCAGGCTCTCAAACGGTGATATGTTAATTTAACTTTGAAAGGAAAATTTTATGCCTTTTTTCTATATGGATTATTGGTATTTAATCTTGGTTGTTCCAACCATAATTATTGCGCTTTTTGCGCAAATGAGAGTTAGTTCAAGCTTTAATAAGTACAGTAAGCTTAAAAGTAGAATAGGGCTTACTGCCGCTGATGTCACAAGAAGAATTCTTGACTCAAACGGACTTACTCACGTAGCAGTTGAGCGAGTAAACGGTAAGCTTACTGACCATTACGACCCGCGAAGTAACGTAATTAGACTTTCCGACTCGGTTTATAATAGCACGTCGGTGGCGGCGATTGGAGTTGCGGCACATGAGGCAGGACACGCCGTTCAGCATGCGACAAACTACACACCGATAAAGGTTAGAAACGCTATTGTCCCAATCGCAAATTTTGGCTCGTCCTTCGCACCTATTTTGATAATAATGGGCATAATCTTTTCGTTTGAGCCGCTCATTTTATTTGGAACAATACTTTACAGCGCAATAGCTGTGTTTCAGTTAGTAACCTTGCCCGTTGAGTTTAATGCAAGCGGTAGAGCCATAAAGACGCTTTCGTCAATGGGAATACTAAGTGGCGAAGAACTCGCCGGCTCAAAAAAAGTGCTTTCAGCGGCGGCAATGACATACGTGGCCGCACTGCTTACAACACTTGCAAATCTCTTGAGATTTATTTTGCTTTCACGGAGAAATGATAGATGAAAAACGCAAGAGAGGTAGCCTTAACTGCGCTTTTAAGGGTGCAAAAGGACGGTGGATATTCCAACTTAGTCCTTGACTCAATACTTGAAAAGTCAAGCCTTTCAAAAGAGGACAAGGCGTTTGCAACCTGTCTTTTTTACGGCGTGATTGAAAAGAAAATCTTGCTTGATTACAACGTTTCAAGGCTTGCAACTAAACCTGTAAGCAAACTTGATGCCGAGATTCTTTGTATTCTTGAAATGGGACTGTATCAGCTTTTGTTTATGGACAACGTTCCCGATAGCGCGGCAGTAAACGAGAGTGTAAAGCTTTGTTACTTTACAAAGAAATCTTTTGCAAAAGGCTTTGCAAATGCACTTCTTAGAAGCAAAATTAGACAAAATAAGCAAATACTTTTGCCCGAAGAAGCCGATAAGAATTATTTGAGCGTTAAAATCTCGGCCGATAAAAGCGTTGCTGATATTTTTGAAAAGCAATTTGGCGTAGAGAAAACGGTAGAAATATTTTCGGCATTTGACGGTGAGGCAAACACCTATATTCGCGTAAACACCAACAAAACCGATGCCGATAGCTTAATAGAAAAATTAAAAAAATACTCGGTTACCGCTGAAAAATGCAGTTTAAACAACTGCTTAAAGCTTAACAAAGCGGCAGGTCTTACTAAAAGTGAAGAGTTTTTAAACGGAGAGTTTTATTTTCAGGACCTGTCTTGTCAATATAGCTGTCACGCGCTTAAGGTAGAGAACACAAAACGCATTTTGGACGTTTGCGCCGCACCGGGAGGGAAAAGCTTTACGCTTTCGCTTTTGTCAAAATCAGCCGAGATTGTTTCCTGCGATGTTAGTGAAAATAGAGTAAGT
>CAZDLQ010000138.1:0-3684 GCA_964506315.1 uncultured Oscillospiraceae bacterium | reverse complement strand
ATCCTTTGCCATTTTAATTGAAACCGGCTGAAACTCGCTTAAAAACGACGAGCAGCAAAACGGTCTACCGCAAACGCCGAGACCGCCAAGCATTTTAGACTCGTCCCTAACGCCGATTTGCCTCAGCTCAATGCGAGTTCTAAAAACTGCGGCAAGGTCCTTTACAAGCTCACGGAAATCTATCCTGCCGTCAGCAGTAAAATAAAAAAGCATTTTGCTGTTATCAAAGGTAATTTCAATGTCAACAAGCTTCATTTCAAGCTTATGCTCAAAAATTTTCTTTTCACAAACGTCAAAGGCTTCCTTTTCCTTTTCGCGATTGCTTTCTGCCTGTTTTATATCCTTTTCGGTAGCAAGGCGAACCACCTGTTTTAGCGGAAGCACTACGCTGCTATCCTCAACCTCACTGCGAGCGAGTGCAACCGTTCCGCACTCAAGACCGCGTGCGGTTTCAACAATGCACATACTGCCTACCTCGGGAGAAAGGTTTTTAGGGTCAAAATAATAAACCTTTCCGCCCTCTTTAAATTTAACGCCGATTACAGTCGTCATTATATATATCCATCCTCTTTTAAATTAACTTTTTACAGCTTTATCTACACAAATTTCAAATGCGGTAAGACACAGTGCGAGATTTGCATTGCCCAAAACGGCGGCGGTGAATTCATCACACGCCTGCATAATTTTAAGCGACGCCGACGCGCTTATTTGACGCGCGATTTCTTCAATTTCACTAAACAAACCGCTTGCGCTCTTCTCGGCGCCCGATTTTTTTGCACATACGTCTCTAAAAACAAGCTTTAAAAGTGACATAAGCGCTAGCGCGTCCTCTTTTTTCTTTGAGTACTTACCAAGCGCGAGGCACAAAAGCGCCCTATCGCGACTTACCGTTGCCTTTAAAATGCTTACGGCATCATCATAAGGCTCAAAGCCGTCTTCACTGACAAGCCTAATCGCCAAACCGATATTGCCGCAGCTTATTCTTGCGGCACGCTCAGCAACCGTCCCGTCAAGCTCAGGGAACCTTCTGAAAAGCTCGTCTTTAACCTCGTCCTCGCTCGCATAAGACACCCTATAAACCGTTACCCTTGACAAAACAGTCGCCAGCATTGCCTGACTGTTTTTGCAAAGGAATATAAAGAAGGTGTCCTCGGGCGGCTCCTCTATCATTTTAAGCATAGCGTTTTGCGCAAAAAGGTTCATTCGCTCGGCCGAGTGAATGATAACGATTTTCAGATCCGCATCGTTAGGCTTTACGTAAATATATTTTTTAAGCGGCTCAATTTCCTTAACGCCGACGGTTTGGGATTTACCTGCAGGGAAAACCTCAAAAACATCGGGATGTATGCCTGCATCAATCTTTTTGCAGGGCACACACTGACCGCAAGGTTTATTATCTTCACTGCACACTAAAAGACGGCAAATCTCCTGCGCGAGAGTGGTTTTACCTATTCCCTCATCGCCTTCAATTAAAATAGCGTGCGAAAGCAGCCCCGCCGAAAACGCGGTGCGAATACTCTCGAAAACCCCGTCCTTACCAATAAGCTTCAAATGGGACATTTTTATACCTTCTCAAAGCGCTCAACGTCGGTGACGAAAATTGTTGCGCCGCCAACCGTTACCTCAACAGGCATTACGCCGACGCCGTAGTTGGTATTTAAGGGCATAGGTTGCTTTCTCTTTTTACTGTTTGTTGAAATAATCTCAATTACCTCATCAACCTTTTCGTCTTCAACGCCGATGAGGAAGGTGGTGTTTTTCGCCATCAAAAAGCCGCCCGTAGTAGCGAGCTTGGTGGCCGAAAAGCCTTTTTTAACAAGCGCGCGAATAACCTTACTGCTATCGTCGCCGTTTACTACCGCCATTATAAGTTTCATATAAATGCCCTCCTGTGCTAAAAAAATGAATACTATATTTATATTCCATTATATTTTAACATATATTTTTTTAAGTTGCAACATTGTTTTAAATGTTATATACTAAAAAAAGAATATTTTATGGGTGGTGAAATTATGACGGATAAAATAAAGGCAATTTTGCAGGACAGCAAGTGCGAGATTTTCGGCTTTTGCCGCTTTGACGACCTTTTGCCGCTTTTAGAGGTAAGGTGTAAACAGAGAGTTCCAAAGGACGCAAAAAGCGTGATAACCATACTGTTTCCGTATTTCACCACTCTTCCCGAAAAGCGCAATCTTTCGCTTTACTGTATAGGAAAAGACTACCATACCATAATTATAAACAAACTTAAAAGCATTGCGGACAAGCTTAAAGCGGCCTTTCCCCTAAACTGCTTTGAGCCGTTTTGTGACATTTCCCCTATAAACGAGGTTAAGGCGGCCTATCTTTCGGGTTTAGGACTGCTTGGCAGGAATAATCTTTTAATAAATCAAAAATACGGCTCGTTTGTTTTTATCGGCGAGATTATAACCGACCTTGAGATAAAAGAGGTGGGCGCGCCGCTTGGTTTTTGCATCACCTGTGGAAAATGTATAATAGGCTGTCCTGCCGCCGCGCTTAAGTTTGCAGGCAGTGACAAAACCTTTTCACTTGATACTACCGCCTGCCTTTCGGCCTTGACGCAAAAGAAGGGCGAATTAACAAGCGAGGAGACCGCGCTAATTTATGAGGGCGGGCTTGTTTGGGGCTGTGATGAGTGCTCCGTCGTTTGTCCGCTGAACAAGTCAGCGGCGGCGACGCCGATAAAAGAATTTTACGAGTCGCAAATGCCCGTTTTAACACGCGAAAATATTGACGAGTGCGCAGAGCGCGCCTACGGCTACAAGGGCAAAAATATACTGCTTCGCAACCTTAGTATAATTGAGGAAAAATAAGGCAATAATAAGACCAAATAACTTAGGAGGTCTTATTTATGCTTGTTAGAGATATTATGACGCAAAACGTGATAACGGTTGAGCCTTCCGCCACGGTTAGCGAGGCGGCCGAGCTTATGCGGCAGTACGACATTGGGATTTTGCCGGTGGTTGAGGGCGAGAGCGTGGTTGGGGTTATCACCGACCGCGATATTGTAACGCGAGGCGTGGCGCAAAACAAAATGGGCGCAAGCGTTAGCGAGTGCATGAGCAAAAGCACGGTTTATGCAAACCCCACGCAAAACGTAAGTTCGGCGGCAAAAACTATGGCGGCGCAGCAAATTCGGCGTGTGCCTGTTATGGAAAACGGCTCGCTTTGCGGCATTTTGTCCCTCTCCGATATAGTTAAAAACGGCTTTGACGCCGAAATTGCAAACGCGATTTGTGAAATTTCAAAGCCATAAAATTAGGCCCCAAGTCTCACGGGGGGCTTTAATAGGCTTCCCCTTGAGGGGAAGGCAAGATATGCGGACCGTCCGGGACGCCGGTCCCTACATTATTCAATTTTACGTTCAGTAGAATTTGTAGGGCACGGCGATTTTCGACGTGCCGTTTTTTATTCGAATCCCTCCGTCTTTTGCTTCGCAAAAATCCACCTCCCTTTACAAGGGAGGCTTTTTTATTTGCGGATAGTTTGTCCGTTTTTTATTTTAAATCCGAAATATATTACAAAAACGACGTATATAATGCATATTTTAAGGCGAAAAACGGAGTATTTCAAAGAATTTTAAAGCAAACGCATAGATATTTTTGTTTTTTGAGAAATGGCAAGATTTTCGACAAAAATTAAGAGAAATTTCGCAAAATCTATTGA
>CAZDLQ010000137.1:0-3710 GCA_964506315.1 uncultured Oscillospiraceae bacterium | reverse complement strand
CTCCAAATCAAGCTTACCGAGCAAATCAATATAATTTATAATTGAAGTAAGCGGCGTTTTAAGGTCGTGCGAAACGTTGGTTATAAGCTCGGTCTTAAAGCGTTCGCTTTTCATTTTATCATTGACCGCAATTTGAAGACCGCTGTTTATTTGGTTGATATTGTCACCCAGCGCACGCATTTCGCCGTAAAGCTTTTGAGTGTCTATATTTTCCGAAAAATCTCCTGCCGCAATTTTAGAGGTGGCGTCTAAAAGTCTATGCAGCTTTAACGTGCGCCAAATTGCGAGTCCCACGTAAACCGCCGTACACAGCGACCACAAAATAAAAACGTCCGCTATCATATAGCCGCCCATAAGAAGATATAGCAAGAAAAGCAGTGCTATACAGGGAATTGAGGAAATGAAAACCGTTCGTGCAAATCCGCGGCCGCTTTTAAACGCTTCCATCGCAGGTCTTGCGGCTCTAACAACAGCAAGACAGCCTATTCCCGTGCCGAGTTTTACGTTAATTGCAATGTTTTTAACCCACAGAGAAACGAGCGCATAGTCCATTAAAAGCAGGACAGGTATTACGATAAGCAGCATTGTTTCGGACACTTCGTAGCAGGTTATAATTGCGAGAAGATTTACAAAAAATGCAAGCACCAAGTAAATCACAAACACGTCGGGCGGCGTTCTCTCGCATAGGCCCTTTTGGATTTCGCCGTCGGCGCTTCTATGCCCTGCCGACGCGACAAGGTAAGCGGCAAGCAAAATAAAAACAATTAGCGCGATGGCGAACACAAAGTAAACCGTAAAGCGCATACCGTACAAAAAGCTAACCACGCTTTGTCCCACCGAAAACCTATCGGTTTCACTTAAATCATTTAGAACGTAAATGCTCGCGTTATAGGTTTCAATCTCGGGCGGGTTGGCATCGGTCCACACTTCAGCGTTTTGGGGATACATTTCGTATTCAAAATCATATTTTGTGGAATTTTCACCGTTGTAATTGCCCGAAATCACGTTGCCGTATTCATCACGAAACACGTATCTAAAGTTTTTTGCGCCCTCTATCGAGTTTACAAGCTCGTCAAAAGAGAGCAAATACGGGCTGGTGGTGTTGCGGTAATCCTCGTAGTAACAAAAAAGTCTGTATGAAATATTATACGCCGAGCTGCGAGCCACTCGCATTTGAATTTCCTTTTCGGTGCGGTCGTAAAATTTGTTGGTTATCATATAATACGAAGCAAACACGCAGGCTACTGTCACAAGCAAAGCCGCAAAGCTCAGCACCCAAGCTGTTATTTTCACAGCCAAGCTACATTTAAGTTTATTCACCACGTTTTCCCTCCGCTTCTATTTTATATCCGTGCGCCCAAACGACCTTTAGATATTTTGGGTGGGCAGGGTCGACCTCTATTTTTTCTCTCAGGTGGCGTATATGCACTGCAACGGTTGATTCACTACCGATAACTGCCTCATTCCACACCGTGCTGTATATTCTTTTGAGAGAAAACACCTCACCCGGACTTTGCATCAACAGCTTTAGTATTTCAAACTCGGTGGGAGTTAGGGATACTATATCGCCGTCAACCGTTACGGTTTTTTGTTTATTGTCAAGCGTGATGTTTCCGACGCTTAATATATCGGCGTTATTCTCAATATTGGCCGAGCCAAGTTTAAAATATCGGCGCAGGTGCGAACGCACGCGTGCCAACAACTCAACGGGATTAAACGGCTTTGTTATGTAATCATCCGCGCCTACGTTTAGTCCCAAAATCTTGTCGGTATCCTCGCCCTTGGCGGTTAAAAGTATGACGGGAACGTTGCTGATTTCACGTATTTTAGACATAGCGGTAAGGCCGTCGCATCTTGGCATCATTATATCCATAAGCACCAAATGCACCTCGCTGTTTTTCACAACTTCAACGGCTTCCAAACCGTCGAACGCCGAAAAAACGTTATACCCTTCCGACTTTAAATAAATTTCAAGCGCTGAAACTATATCCCTTTCGTCATCGCAAACAAGAACGTTATACATAACCATTTCCTCCTAAAGAACTCTATAACCATTATACCAAAAAAATCGCTATTGGCAAATTCATTTGAGGGTTTCTATATATTCCTCTAAGCAAAGATTTTTTTCTTTCATTTCCGCCGCTATATCAATCCCGACATACCGATAGTGCCACGGCTCGTTTGATATACCTGTTATCTCGGTTTTGTCGTGTGGGTATCTTTTAATAAATCCAAAGTTTTGGGCGTTTTTATAAAGCCAATCGTAAACCTCATCGCCCGAGGAAAGCGCAGGATCCTGATTTATATCAACTGCAAGACCCGTTTGATGCTCGCTTTCTCCGACCCCTGCAACGTAGCTCTCGGCAAGGCTTTTAGCTTTAAAGTACCTATAACCGTTTGCCATATACTGCAAAATCCGTTCATTCATAATACTTTGTTGCTTTTGCTCGGTGCGGTAACCCGAAACCACCTTCATATACACTCCGTCCTGCTCGGCCGCCTCAAACATTCTAATAAGCGGATCGTATATTCTACTATCCACCTCATGTCCGTCCTCTACCTCTATCAGCTGAACATCGTAATTCTTTGGCAAATAGTTTTGCTCGTTTACTAAAATTAAGTTCCAACCGTTTTGCTCGGTAGCATAATTTGGCGGACAAAAAGTGTTGGATATTTTTTGCGAAAGGTCTACTCCAAGCCACAGCGGCGAGTACGCTATCGTTGCAAAAATTACCAAAACCGCAAGCAATGCTGCGACGGATGATAGTATAATTTTTCTTTTATTTTTCATAAGACGGCCTCTTTTCACCATTACTGTTACAATTATACAAATCCCATTTTTAAGAAAAAAGAGGTTAAAGTCTTAAGATTCTATTAAGAAAAAAACCACCGCATTAGCGGTGGCTTAAATTTGTATGTTTAGTCTTTAAAGGAAAAGAGCTGAAGGCCTGTTTCGTCGTCGTATTTGCGCTCAACCTCGCCGTCGATTACTGTAACAATAATTTCAGCGGTTGCTCCAACGATACAGCGGTTTAGGTGACCTGCATAAAATTCATTCTTCTCGGTTTCGCCGATTGTTATGTGAAGGTGGATATACGGCTCGCCGTCTTTGGTTGTTATATTACCAAGCAGGCTTGAAATTTCATAAATACCCTTAACGGTACATTTATGGTAAACCTTATTGTCAACGTCATAAGCGCCCATTTCGGTTTCCATTGCGGCACCGATACCTGTAACCTCGGCAAGACGAATCTTTTCAAGAGAAATAAGTTCGAGCATTTTCTCTACGATATCCTCGCCTCTTTGAACTCTAAGTACTATCTTATCACCAAAACGTCTATATTCCATTTTCCCAGCCTCCTATTATTTGTTAAAAAAGAAAACTGTTACGCGAGTAACAGCTTTCTTTTGTTGCGGCACGACCTATTTTCCCGGGCGGTCACCCACCAAGTATTTTCGGCGCAAGCGAGCTTAACTACCGTGTTCGGAATGGGAACGGGTGGGACCTCGCTGCAATCAGCACCGCATATGAAGTTTTTTGTGAGGTATCCGTTGGACACTCTCAAAATTGAACAATGTTCTCGCGAAAGGAAGCATACTTTTGTAGGTTAAGCCCTCGACCGATTAGTACACGCTAGCTAAACACGTCACCGTGCTTACACATTGTGCCTATCAACCTTGTAGTCTTCAAGGGGTCTTACCTGATTAAC
>CAZDLQ010000136.1:0-3718 GCA_964506315.1 uncultured Oscillospiraceae bacterium | reverse complement strand
AAGGTCGCTCATCTTTTCGTCGCTCGACTGCTTAAACTTTGTGAGCATATCCTCAAAGGACATAGGCTCACTCTTTTTAGGAGCTGAATATTCCCTCTTAAAGTCTTTATCTTGGGTACGCGGTGCGCGCGCGGGCTTGGGTGCAGGCTCGTCACCGTTAAGCTTTTTCATTGACAGGCGGATTTTGCCATCCTCTCCAACGCTAAGCACACGAACCTTTACAATTTGGTTTTCCTTTACGTGCTCTGAAATTTCGGTTACGTAGTTTGAGGATACCTCCGAAATATGTACCATTCCCGTTTTGCCGCCTTCGAGCTCAACAAAAACACCAAACTTTGTGATACCGCTTACTTTACCTTCTAAGATTGTTCCGACTTCAAGCTGCATAGACTAATAGATGCTCCTTATAATGATTGTGACTATATAAAAAATCAGCTACCGGAAATATCAATATAGATTTGCTCATCGGGATAAGCAAAGCCAAAATATTCACGTGCGATTTTTTCAACAAACTCGTCCTGGTCGCTTTTTTCAATAAGCTGCTTTTTTTCCGCATTCGAAATCATAAGGGATTCCGCCTGCTTTTCAAGCTTTGCGAGAGTTTTTCTTTTATCCGCAAGCTCAATTTGAGCTGAAACGAGGGTTAAAGCGATTACAACCGATATACAAAGCACGCAAAGCTTTAGCACGCCTTTAGCAAAAGAACGCTCTTTTTTCGGTTTGTTCTTTTTGCTCATCACTTCTACTCCCCCTTTTCTTTCTCCTTGATTTCTTCTTATTATATAACACTTTTGGCTTCTTTGGCAATAGTTTTTTGAAATTTTTAAGGATTTTTTCAAGTATTATCCGCTTTACAAATATTTTTCCCTTACTTACGAGTTTTACAAGCAGTTTTTTTAAGAATTTAAGAGGCGGATAAACGATTTTTTTATACAAAAATCCAAATATTTTGACAAAAAAGCCGTATACTTTCCGCACTATGAAAAAGACGACTTTTTCGAGCGTTTTAAAGTACACTACAAAGCCCAAAACGGCGGCTACAAAAGCAAAAATGCGAAATTTTCCGTCAGTAAACTGCATATAATAGGAAAACATTGCTACCGTACAAATTGCAAAAAACGTTATATCCTCTACAAAAACTGCAAAGCTTGACCGAATACCCACAAGACGAAGAATTTTAAACAGGTCATACACCACTCCAAGCGCGGCGCCAAGCAGCATGGCGATAAGAAAATCATAGGTTTGACCGAGATTGTCTACTATCACGCCGTCACCTATTTAATAAGCTTTGACACAAAGCCGCGGCGGCGCACCTCGTCCGAATACACAAGGGCGGTTATATTACCGCTTACCTCCATATCGCCGAGGGCGGTGTTTACGTTTTCAACTTTTAGTCCCTCGCCTTTAATGGTAAGTCTACCATTATCGGTAAAGGCGTGTATGACGTTTTCATCAAAGCTGCCAACGTCATTTATGCCTGTGAGGGTTAGTTTTTCGCAGTTGTTCATTATGATATTGTGAGGCTTTTTTGCGTTTTTTTGCTCTACCAAATAAAATCACTCCCGAAACAGTATACAAAAATATATTCTTTTCGGAAGTGTTTTATGCTTTTATTTATTGTTCTATTATTTCGTACTGCAGTGCGGCATCTTCTTTAGATGCGTGCTCGTTTATGGAAAGCACGCGTATTTTTAGGGTTTTACTGCCAAAGCCGACCTCTAAAACATCGCCGACTGCCACCTGATAGGAAGCCTTAACTACCCTGCCGTTTACCGAAATTCTACCATTATCGCAAGCCTCATTAGCAATCGTTCTTCTTTTAATTATTCTTGAATTTTTTAAAAATTTATCTATTCTCATAGTTCCTCCGAATAAAAAGAAAACTGCTTTGGCTTTCGCCAAAGCAGCTTTTAAAGGGTTTCTTACTTAATAGCGTCCTTAAGAGCCTTACCAGCTTTGAAAGCGGGAGCCTTAGAAGCGGGGATTGTGATGGTCTCCTTAGTTCTGGGGTTTCTACCGGTTCTTGCGCCACGAGCGCGAACTTCGAATGTACCGAAACCAACGAGTTGTACTTTGTCGCCCTTTACGAGAGCGTCGGTGATAGCGCCAACGGTAGCTTTAAGAGCTGCCTCAGCATCCTTCTTAGAAATACCAGCTTCTGCTGCGATTGCGTTAATGAGTTCAACTTTAGTCATTTTTCTTTCTCCTTCATTTTTTGTGCAAAGCACATTTTATTGTGTAGAATAAGCTGAAAAAGCTTATTTTTACCATACATATATTTTACTCTATCCAGCCTCGTTTTTCAAGTATTTTTGCAATTTTTTTGCCCTTTGGAAGCATATTTACGTCATCTTTTGTGAGAGTTTTTGAAATCAATAGGCAAATTGCATAAATTATGGCCGCAAAAATTATGGAAATTAACGTATTTATACGCGACTGCCAAAGCAAATTAAGGGCATAATACGAGCCTGCGGCGGCTATTCCGCAAACTGCTGCGCATCCAAAAGGCTTGATAAACGTGGACTTAATGCTTGGTGTTGCGTCAATTCTTTTACACAGTGCGATCATACTTGCGACAAACAAGAAGATATAACACAAAATAGTTCCGACAGGTGCGCCCTTAACGTTTATTTCGGGAATCGCCACCAAAATAAAGTTTGTCACGATTTTTATAACGCCGCCGACAAGCATAAGCTTAACGGGGATATCTACCCTACCGACTGCCTGAAGCATACTGTTAATGGGGGTTAAAAGCGCTACGAAAATTACTGCTATACCAAGAAGTGAAAGTGCCGGTGCGGCAATTTCCACGCCGAGAGTTCTATCGGGATACAAAAGCTGTAAAATTGGCTTTGCTAAAACTGAAATACCTATTCCTGCAGGGAATGCCACAAGGCTTGTAATTCTCAGCACCGATTCGATGCTCTTTTTTGTGTGTGCCGTATCCTTTAGTGTCCAAGCAGCCGTTACCGAAGGCAGTGCCGAAAGCGCAAACGCCGTTGTAATGGTGGGAACGAGGTTAAAGATGCTAAGGCCGTAGGAATATGCGCCGTAAATAAAATCGGGGATTTCGGTTGCAGCCTCTTCTATTCCCTGATACATTGAAATAATGGTTTGCGGTGCCTTTTCCATAACGTAGTTTAGGCGGTTTAATATTGAAGAAGAATCAATAAAGGTTGTCAAGGTAGTGGCAAGAGTGCCGAGTGAAACGGGAATGGCAATAGCGCAAAGCGAACGCAAAATTTGTTTTCCGCTTTGGGCGGGCGGAGCTGACAAAAGCTGCTCGTTTGTAATACTGTCTCCGCGTCTTTTATATCTTATATGAAGATAAAGCGCGCCTGCAAGTGCGCTTAAAGTAACGCCGAGTATCGCCGCCGCCGATGCGAACGGATAAATTATTGAAAGCGCTTCTTTTTCGGTTGCGCAGTATGTGCCGAAAACGGTTTGATTTTCTTCAAACTGCTGTGTTCCTACAAACATTACAAGCCAAGCGAGGAATAGGCCCAAAACCAGCTTGGTTACCGCTTCTATTACCTGCGAAATGGCGGTAGGATACATATTTTTAAGGCCTTCGTAATAGCCGCGTCTTGAACTCATCATACAGCACAAAAATACGCAGGGCGAAAGGCATACTATTGAAAGAAATGCGGCGGGGGTTTCTACAATTTTATTAGAATAGAACCACGAGCTTGCAAGCATTATTATACTTGCAATAGCA
>CAZDLQ010000135.1:0-3731 GCA_964506315.1 uncultured Oscillospiraceae bacterium | reverse complement strand
GAGCTTAGCACAAAGGCAATTGCCCCCGATTTAAGCTACGGCGTGTGCAATACCAATTGCTATGCCGACTGGATACTGCTTTCGGGCTATAGCAGGTTTTACGAAAAAAGAGAGCCCGATAGCTTAGCGGGCCTTAGCGACATTGCGGGTGTTATGGACTGTAAGCTTGCCTGTATAGAGGATATTGAAATGCCTCAAAAAACGCCTCAAATCGAAAGAGTACCCGCTTCGCCCGAAATCATTGATAACCTGTTTGAACTTTCACGCTTCAAATATCCGTT
This sequence comes from uncultured Oscillospiraceae bacterium, assembly GCA_964506315.1. Lineage (GTDB taxonomy): Bacteria > Bacillota > Clostridia > Oscillospirales > Ruminococcaceae > SIG578. The sequence continues at coordinate 3,450 of CAZDLQ010000135.1, read as the reverse complement.
TGAGGCGGAAACGCAAATCGTAGGTCACTATTCGGTAAGTGAGCTTACCAAGGGCGAAAGCTTTGACGCGTTCGATTTTGAAAAAACGCCAAGCTTTATGAATCAGGATAAAATGACGGGCGCCGAGAGGGGAACCGCACTGCACACCTTTATGCAGTTTGCCGATTTTGACAAGGCGCGTGAAAATCTTGAGGACGAGCTGAAATCGGTTTGTGATAAGGGCTTTATCACTCAAAAACAGTATTCGGTTATAAATAGACAAAAGCTGCAAGGCTTCTTCTCTTCAAAGCTTTGCCGGCGAATTTTAGCAGCCGATAAAATATTAAGAGAGTATAAATTCACAACGGCAATGCAGGCCGCCGCCTTTGGCGCAGGCCGCAATTCCGACTCGGTTGTGCTAATTCAGGGCATCGCCGATATGGTAATTGTAGAGGGCGATAGCGCTACCATTATCGACTATAAAACCGATAAGGTAAACTCACAAAACGAGCTTATTGAGAGATATAGCGCACAGCTTTCAATTTACGCCGAGGCGATAGAAAAGCTCCTAAAGGTCAAAATCAAACAGTGCATAATCTACTCCTTCTCACTGGGCGCTGAAATTCCATTCTCCCCCGAGCCCTACGTATTCTAAACAAAAAGCAGCAAATTTTGTAGCTTTTTTAAAAACTACTTTATTTTTAATTCCGATTGTGTTATAATACAAATTGCCAAACAAATCTAATAAAAATCTAAGGATAACCTTTACCAAGGGTGTATTGTACCATTTAGCCTTGTCATTCAAAATGAATTCGGTAAAAGCGCAATTCCACTTGAATGACAATAAGGTTTTCCTTTTGTATTTAAGATTTGTTTGGCGACAATCGGAGTTGCGTTTTTCGGTGCGTGGCTTCGGTCACGCACTTTTTATTTATAGAAAAGAGGAAAAAGCAATGAAAAAAAGTCAGTAGTATAACATACAAGGCGGTATTCGCACTTATAGCGATTGTCTTAATTGTTTTTTGTACTGCCAAGCTTTGCAAGCAAACGGAACAAATAGAAGGCCTGCAAAGTATGATACAAAACCTTCAAAATCAGGTTTCTTTTTTGGATTCCGATGTTAATTCCATTTCTGATAATATTGAAGAGCAGCTAAAAAAACAGGCGAGTCTTATATCAGGCGTGGATTTTTCTATCGGTGATGCAAGCTAAGATATGAAATCCGTCGAGCTTTTGCTGACGGTTGTTCCCAAATCAATTTCTAATGATACGCAAGTTTCAGTAACTGTTGACGGAAAAACCGTACAGTTACAACGAAAAGGAAATGAGTATGAGGGAAAGGTTGACGTAGGCCTTTTTGTAGATTACGATAACTGGCCGCTTTTATCCGTTACCTCGGCTAATGAAACCAAAACCGAGTATTTGGAGGACGTAGACGTTTCCAATTTGTTTACGCAGTATTTGCCTACCTTGTATGCCGATATGTTTGGCGACGAGCAGTATTCTGACGGAACGCTTAGCGTAGATTTAGGCTTTAGTGTTGAATCTAAGCCTTCATCGGCAAAAAATCCTGTTACCTTCAACTCCTTCACTCTTGTTAAGGAAGTAAACGGAAAGGAAATAAGTAGACAGGATATCACAAACGAGGTGCGTAAATCGGGTGAAAATTACGATACGCGCTACACTCAAAAGTTTAAGGTCGCACGCGGTGACGAACTGAGAGTGTACGTGATTGCTGAAGATTCTCTCGGCTATATTCACAAGACGCTTGCTCATTATTGGTATGAAACCGAGGACGGTGCACAGGCGGAAGCCACTCTTGTCGGTGAGATGATTTACGATAAAAACGGCAATTTGCTATACGGCGAAGCGTTTTAATAACAATAAAAAAAGAGGAATTTGAAAATGATTTTAGAGCTTAAAAACATAGAAAAATCCTTTGGCGAGAAGAAGGTCCTCACCGAAGTTTCATTCAAAGCTGAGGGCGGTAAGGCCTTCGGACTGCTTGGTAGAAACGGCGCCGGCAAAACCACGTCCATCCGTATTTTAATGAATGTGTTTCCCGCAAATAGCGGACAGGTGCTTATCGAGGGTCAGCCTATTGATTACAGCAAAATCGGCATCGGCTATCTCCCCGAAGAAAGAGGCTTGTACCCGAAAAAAATTATCATTGATCAGCTTACATACTTTGCGGAGCTGAAGGGTATGAATCGTAAAGAAGCGGTAAAATCGGTCGACTATTGGCTCGAAAGACTTGGTATGACCGAGTATCGCAATAAGAAACTTGAAACTCTTTCAAAAGGTAATCAGCAAAAAATTCAGCTTATTACTGCCCTCGCACACGATCCCGATATCGTTATTCTTGACGAGCCGTTTTCGGGTCTTGACCCCGTAAATGCAATGCTCCTAAAGGATGTAGTTAAGCAGCTGATTTCAAAGGGAAAGATAGTTTTGTTCTCAAGCCACCAAATGAATTACATAGAAGAATTTTGCGATAGTATTGCCATTCTTAACAATGGTGTTGTTGCTCTACAGGGAGATTTGCACAATATTAAGCGTGATTATCCCCGTGACCGCTTGGTTGTAAAAACCGAAACACCTGATGCGATTATTGCCGATTTCGGATCTTGCTGTACGCTCACCGAAGACGGCGATTTAATGATTCGCTTAGATTCACCTTCCGAAAAGAAAGCGGTTATGACTCGCCTTGTAGAAACTTATGATATTGACGAGGTAAAGGTATTTGAGCCTTCCCTTAACGATATTTTTGTAGAATATGCAGGCGACGCGGTAAAGGAGGGCTAAAGAGTGAAACAGTTTGGAAAAATACTTAAATTTGAACTTAAAAATTACGCAAAAAACAAAGCGTTTGTCGGCGTAACCATCTTTTTAATGGCGGTTATTGCTATCGTTATGTTTTTCCCTCGAATTACCGCGTTGTTTGAGTCGGAAGATACCCCCGATACCACGTTAGAGCGTTCAGTTATGCTCGTAAAGGTAGACGATTCCGTCGGTGCAAATATGGTAAAGGAAACCTTTGCCACAGCATTTGCCGATTATGACGTGCAAATTACAAATGAGAAAATCAGCACAATCAAGGATAAAATCACTTCAGGTGACGTTGAGTGTGCTTTTGTAATGAACGGGGCGACCTCATTTACATATTACGTTGATAATCTTTCAATGTATGATATGACCCCCGATATTGCAACGGGTGTGCTGCAACAAATTTATCAAATGAACGCTATGATAAGCGGCGGTATGTCGGCACAGGACGCCGCAGGTGTTATGAGTGTTCAAATTGATGCACAGGTACAAAACCTCGGCAAAGATCAAATGCAAAACTTTTTCTACACCTATATTATGATTTTTGCGCTGTATATGGTCATCTTGCTTTACGGTCAAATGGTAGCAATGAGTGTTGCAACCGAAAAAAGCTCGCGCGCTATGGAACTGCTTATCACCAGCGCC
>CAZDLQ010000134.1:0-3733 GCA_964506315.1 uncultured Oscillospiraceae bacterium | reverse complement strand
TGGATAGCAATGTGGAATTCGGTTATACCATCAAGGTGGTAAGCATCGATACAAACGCGGACGGAGAAACCACCGCAACCATCCGTATCACACGACAGTAAAATTTGCGGATATCTTTTTCGGTACAACTTGCCAACAAAACCTCTAACACCTTTCGGTGTTGGAGGTTTTTTCTAGTTGTGTAGAAAAACTTAAATTACTGTTCGTGGGGTTATGAGCCCGAAGGGCGAATAACTTGCTTTGCCACCGAGCGCTCGCAGTGCGAGAAGAAGCGAGGCGGCAAAGGGGCAGCGGTCAAAACGGCGCACCGAAAAGGTGCAAAAGCCGTTTTGGGCACCGCAACCCGATAAGTCGTTGGCATTTGTCCTTCCTGTGCAACCAACAAAACCTCTAACACCTTTCGGTGTTGGGGGTTTCTTTTTTGTTCGCTTTTGCAATATTAAATCTTTGCTATTGATAGTTGGGTAGGGAATATGGTATAATGGCAGGGAAGATTAAGAAAAAGGATGAATGAGATGGTTTTAAAACGCGTGGCGGCTATTTTTGCGGCGCTGCTTTTGCTTTTGCAGGTGACAGCCTGCAAGCCGCAGTCGACTGAGGGCTTTGGCAGCTCGTCGCTTTACACCCAAAGCGCAGCGGGAAGCTATACCGAGGACGGCTCGTCGAGCGGCAGTGGGAACACTGTCAGTCTGCCGCAGGATTACGATAGATACGACGAAGCGCAGGGCGACGCTACGTCGAGTGGCGGCCAAAACGTAAATAATTCGCGGCCGACAAATAACACAACCAGCGGCGGCGCGGGCAGCGCGGGCGGCAGTCAGGACGGCGACCGCGATGAGTCGAGCAGCTCGTCGCAGGGTTCAAATATCGGCGAGAGCATAAATTGCAACCACGATGGCGACCCGTACCAAAACGTAAACAAGGCGCAGTTTTATGCCGATTACGAGGTCGCCTGCTGTAACTTGGATGCAGGCTACCGCTCTAAGCACGGACTTTTGTCGGGAAGCCTTGAAGTTCCCGGGCAGTATGCACAGGAGAGTCAAAACCGACCTGCGTCAAATGGCAAATACGCGCGCAACACCTCGGCGGTGTACTTAGACGGCGGCAATACCTATATTGTTGTGGACTCGGACGGTGACGAAGTTATGCGCGTGCATAAGGCAGGCGGATATATCACCCTTGAGGAAGTGGCGGCGTATATGTACGCCTTTGGCGGCGACGGCACTATCCCTGCAAACTACACCTCCAAAAAGAGCGGCAAGCCGAGCAGTAGCATTTGGGGAGAGTATTTGCGAGTAAATCATTCGTATTTTTCGGGCGACACCGCCAAATACCCCTACGAGCCTGAGCTACCCAACATTTCGGGCTGTGGCGGCAGTCTACGGTACTACGAAATGGACATCGGAACTACCGGTACGGTAACACCCGGCTACAAGGCTACGCCTTACGTGCAAAACAATAAAATCACTCGCGGCGCCGCAAGAATTGTGTATGCTCGCCAAGACCTAAACGGCAACGGCGTTTATGAAACAAACGAGCTTTATCTTTTCTATACCCACAACCACTACAATGATTTTAGGGAATACCTAAACTACTACGGCGGCTGGGGCGAGATGTTTGGCAATGTAACCGGTGGCGGTGAGTATAGCGACAAATACAATGCAAACCCCACGCCCTACGTCCCGACGACCTATTGGGAGTTTGTAAGGCAGTAGTAAATTTCATATTTAAATGGGCGGATGCATTTAAGGAGAGATAAAACGTGGAATTATACAGTCAATTGTTAAAGCGCGAGATAGTATTTTATCTTGTGGGTATGGGTATAATTTTTCTTGCGTCGGTTATTTTATTTGTGATTTTTCAGGTGTTTGTTTTTTCAAAGTTAATACATATTGACGTGAAAAAAACAATAATTGGGTATGTTGTATTTGCTTGTTTTTTTGTGGGAGTTGCAGCTACCGCGTATTTTGGCAGCAGTAAAATGTTTCTTGACTTAAAAGAAAATTCTTACGTTGAATATGTTGGGGATATAGCCTATAGTGAAGAGAAAAGCAGTAAAGAAGTAGATGTCTACGAATTGCTTGACCCACCCCACCTGTTTCTTGAAGCAAAAAATGACATAATTGACAGGAGCATAAAAAGCTGTGAAGCAAGAGTGATTTATACTAAACATTCTAAAAAAATTTTAGAAATAGAGGTTCTTAATCAGGGGGCAGGGGACGGTTCTCTATCTTAAAGAAACCAACAAAAAAGGGCGGCAATGCTGCCCTTTTTAATTTGCGCCGAGTTGACAATTTTCGCGGTTTGTGGTATACAAAAATTAGAGTTTTTTTATTGTTCTTTTGAGGTTTTTTGGGCAAGATATGAAAAAAGGAGAGATTTAAATGAGCGAAGTTATAATTACAAAGGAAAATTTTGAGGCCGAGGTTTTGAAAAGTGACAAGCCCGTGCTTTTGGATTTTTGGGCAAGCTGGTGCGGCCCTTGCCGTATGCTGCTTCCGATTATAGACGAGATAGCTGCGGAAAACCCCGATATCAAGGTTTGCAAGGTAAACATTGACGAGCAGCCCTCTCTTGCGGATAAGTTTGACGTTATGAGCGTGCCGTCGCTTTTCGTTATCAAAAACGGCGAGGTTACCGCGTCGAGCGTTGGCGTTAGACCCAAGGCGCAAATTTTAGAGATGCTTAAATAGGAATGAAGGCTATGTCACAAAACGAGATTTTTGACGTTATAATAATCGGCGGCGGCCCTGCGGGCTACACCGCGGCGCTTTACTGCACCCGCGCGGGACTTGAAACGCTGGTTATTGAGAAATTTTCCGCCGGCGGACAAATGCTTTTAACGGCGCAAATCGACAATTACCCCGGATTTGATGAGGGGATAGACGGCATTTCGCTTGCCGAGAAAATGAAAAACGGCGCCGAGCGTTTTGGCGCGCGCACGCATTTTGGCGAGGTTTTAAGCGCCAATTTAAAGGCGAGCCCCAAGAGCGTTGTGACCGATTCGGGCACGTTTTTCTCAAGGGCGGTTGTTGTCGCTACGGGCGCACAGCCGCGTCATTTAGGAGTAGAGGGCGAAAATGAGCTTGTCGGCAGGGGGCTTGGCTACTGCGCGCACTGCGACGGAATGTTGTTTAGGCAAAAGACGGTTGCGGTGGTCGGCGGCGGAAACAGCGCGGCGGCGGACGCCCTGCTGCTTTCCAAAATTTGCAAAAAGGTTTACCTTATTCACCGCAGGGATAGCCTGCGCGCCGAAAAAATTTACCACGAGCCGCTAATGCGGGCTGAAAACGTCGAGTTTAAGTACAGTTGTGAAGTGGAAAAGTTTTTGGCCGAGAAAAGAGTAAACGGCGTAATTTTGAAAAACAAAAACGGACAAACCGAAGAGCTTGGGCTTGACGGCATTTTCATAAGCATCGGCCGCGCGCCCGTGACTGATTTGTTTAGAGGTCAGGTCGAGCTTGACGAGAACGGCTATATAATTGCGGGCGAGGACACCAAAACCAGCCTCGACGGCGTTTTTGCGGTTGGCGACGTGCGCACAAAAGCGGTGCGGCAAATTGTAACGGCGGCAGCCGACGGTGCGAGCGCCTGCCACTTTGCGCAGGAGTATATTGCAAAAATTTGATTTGCATCATAAAAAAGGAACGGCCACGCGCCGTTCCTTTTTTGTGTAAAGAAAACCACGCGATAGTCGCGTGGTTCAAAAGAGCTTAAGCGGTGAACAAAATTT
>CAZDLQ010000133.1:0-3740 GCA_964506315.1 uncultured Oscillospiraceae bacterium | reverse complement strand
TTAAGATCCGCCTCAAAAGCTTGTCCCCTGCGCACGTTCTCCCGGTAGCTCTCGGCAAAGTTGAATACTGTTTTTTAACGTTTTTTCTTAAACTTTTATTATATTGACGAAAGCAATTTTTTTATGTATAATTAAATTATGAATGTCTATCTATAAACAGTATCTAATTTTGAAAGGAATGTGCCGGTTTTGCAAATGAAAAACGTCAAAATAATCGTTGCATCACACAAACCGTATAAAATGCCGCAGGATGAGATGTATCTTCCGCTTTTCGTGGGCGCTGAGGGTAAAGAGTCGATAGGCTATGCAGGCGATAATACGGGCGATAATATTTCAGCCTTGAACCCATTCTTTTGTGAATTGAGTGGGCTTTATTGGGCGTGGAAAAATCTTGATGCGGATTATATCGGCCTTGTACATTATAGAAGACATTTTGCGAAAAATATTAAAAGAAATAAAATGGCTTGCGTGCTGTCGCTTACGCAGGCAAGTGAGCTTCTTTCCAAATCGGATATAATTCTCCCTAAAAAGAGAAGCTATTATATAGAAAACCTGTACGACCATTATAAGCATACCCTTTACGTTGAACCGCTCGATAAAACGGGCGAGATTTTAGCCGCTAAATGCCCCGAGTATTTAGAGGAATTTAAAAAACTTCGCAAACGCTCGTCGGGACACATGTTTAATATGTTTATAATGAAAAAAGAATATTTAAACGAATACTGCAGCTGGCTTTTTGATATTTTGTTTGAGCTTACCGAAAAAATTCCGCCCGAGCAGTATGAGGACTTTCACGCAAGATACCCCGGTAGAGTTTCCGAGCTGCTCTTGGACGTTTGGCTTAACACTAAGGGCTATAAATATATCGAAACACCGGTTGTGAATATGGAATCGGTAAACTGGCTTAAAAAAGGCTTTTCGTTTATAGTTTCAAAGCTTTCGGGCAAAAAATATGAAAAGAGTTTTTAAAATGGATAAGCTCATATCGGTGGTTATTCCGATTTATAACGTAGAAAAGCTTATTGCAAGATGTGTTGACTCGGTTATAAATCAAACCTATAAAAACCTTGAAATAATATTAGTTGACGACGGCTCGCCTGACGCTTGCCCCGAGATTTGTGACGAGTACGCAAAAAAAGACGCGCGCGTTCGCGTTATCCATAAACAAAACGGCGGTCTTTCCTCGGCGCGAAACGCGGGAATAGATGCGGCAGCGGGCGAGTATATCACCTTTATCGACTCGGATGATTATATCAATCCCGATTATGTAGAAACGCTCTACACCGCCATTTGTGAAGATGAAACAAGCCTTGCCATCGGCTCACACAGGGCAGTTTACGATAACGGCACAGTAATTGATAGATCAAACAATAGGCGCTGCATTCTTTCGTCACAAGAGGCGCTAAAGTGCGTCCTCTATGACGATGGAATTGACGTTTCGGCTTGGGCAAAGCTTTATAAGTTAGAGCTTTTCTCGGATATAAAATACCCCGAGGGTAGACTTTATGAGGACGCCGCAACAACCTATAAGCTCATTGATAAGGCTGGCAAGGTTTCACTCGATTCAAAGGTTATTTATAACTATATGATTAGAAGTACGTCTATTGCGGCAGGTGCATTTTCGCCTAAAAAAATGGATTTAATAACCTCAACGCGTGAAATGTGCGATTATATTAAAAGTAAATACCCCGCGCTTGAAAAAGCGGCTAACCGCCGCCTTGTGTACGCGTATCTTAGCACGCTTTCTCAGCTCGCTCAAAGCAAAAAGGCTTTCCCAAACGAGCAAAAAGAGCTAATGGGATTCCTTAAAGCAAACGGCGGCAGTGTTTTAAAGGATAAAAGCGTGCCAAGTAGAGATAAACTCGGGCTGATAGCCGCTAAATTCGGCTTTGGTTTTTATAAATTCGTTTGGTCATTATATTGTAAAGCGAGTGGACGAAAATAGTGAATAACAAAATAGATTTCGTTGTTATGTGGGTTGACGGCAATGACGAAAATTGGCGTGCTGAGAAGGAAAAATACCTTCCCGACGATAAAAAGAGCGTCGACTCAAGAAATATTCGTTATAGAGATTGGGAAAATTTAAAATACTTCTTTAGAGGTATTGAAAAATTCGCCCCGTGGGTAAACCGCGTGCATTTTGTAACTTGGGGACATCTTCCCGAGTGGCTTAATACCGATAACCCTAAGCTAAATATCGTTAAGCATAGCGACTATATCCCAAGCGAGTATCTCCCAACCTTTAGCGCAAATCCCATCGAACTAAACCTTCATAGAATAAAGGGACTTTCGGAAAACTTCGTCTTCTTTAACGACGATATGTTTATCATAAAACCCGTTAAGGAAACCGATTTTTTTGTGGATAACACCCCCTGTGACAGCGCAATTCTCTCGCCTGTAATTACCTACACAAGAGATGGCTTTGCAAAAATGCAAATAAACGACCTTAGCATTATAAACGACCATTTTGACAAAAATCAGGTCATAAAGAAAAACGCTTCAAAATGGCTTAGTCTAAAATACGGCAAACAGCTCATTAGAACGCTTTGCCTAATGCCGTGGAAGCATTTTGCAGGCTTTTTAGATCAGCATATCGCCATCTCGTATAATAAAAAAACCTTTGAAAAGCTTTGGAGTGAGGAATTTGAGGTTTTAGACCAAAGCTCAAAATCAAGGTTTAGAAATAATAATACCGACGTCAATAATTGGCTTATGCGTTATTGGCAGCTTTGCTCGGGCAATTTTGTGCCGAGAAAGGCGTCGTTTGGTATGCTTTGCGAGTATGCTAAAAATCCAAACGATATTTATAATATAATTCGCAATCAAAAGTACAGTATGGTTTGCTTAAATGACGGAGAGGGCGACTTTGACTTCGAGCGTGAGAAGCAAAACACCATCGCGGCATTTGAAAGCATACTGCCCGAAAAATGCAGCTTTGAAAAATAAAGGAGAAAAACTATGAACGAGGTTGTAGCAGTAGTTGTAACCTACAATAGAAAAGAACTGCTCTTGCAAAATTTAGATGCACTCCTTTCCCAAAAGGACGCATCACTTGATATTATAATCGTCGATAATGCAAGCTGTGACGGCACCTTTGAGGCGCTTTCTCCTTACCTTGAAAAAGAAAACGTTTCTTATCATAACACGGGTAAAAACCTCGGCGGCGCAGGCGGCTTTAACGTCGGAATGAAGCTTGCAGGTCAAAAGCCCTATAAATACTGCTGGCTTATGGATGACGATACCATCCCTACCGAAACCGCGCTTTCTTCGCTTGTAAATAAAGCAAAGCTGCTTGAGGATAACTTTTCGTTCCTTTGCAGTCTTGTTAAGTTCAGCGATACCGAGCTCGCCTTTATGAACGGTCCTACCATTATGGAAGGCTGGGTAGACCATCACGAGAAAATCCGTGAGAACAATCTCGTTCCCGTAGAGTCCTGCTCGTTTGTGGCCTGCTTTGTAAATATGCAGTACGCCAAAAAGGTCGGTCTTCCCGTAAAGGAATTTTTCATTTACGGTGACGACCTTGAATATACACTGCGCCTTTCCAAAGAAAAAATCGCCTATTGGGATATGGACAGCATCGTTTTCCATAAAATGCCCAATAACGAAAACACCACAAGGGTAGAGGAAACCTCGGCCGCTCGAATCGGTAGAATTTTCTACACCTACCGTAATAGAATGTTTATCTATAAAAAAATGGGCGCCAAGGCCACTATAAAATATATTCTCAAATATTTCCT
>CAZDLQ010000132.1:0-3746 GCA_964506315.1 uncultured Oscillospiraceae bacterium | reverse complement strand
TACAAGTCTGTCTTATTTTTCATTTAAGACGCAAGAAAATGCCTTAAATGACATATAAACGTCTAACTTTGAAACAACCTCATAAGGTGAGTGCATAGAAAGCACGGGAACGCCAACGTCAATAACGTCAACGTTTAATGCCGCAATATATTTTGCAACAGTACCGCCGCCGCCAATGTCAACCTTACCGAGCTCTCCTGTTTGCCAAACGATTTTATCGTTATCAAACAGGTTTCTTATCTTGCCCATAAACTCAGCCGAAGCGTCCGATGTTCCCGATTTGCCGCGAGCGCCTGTGTATTTTGTTACAACAACGCCATAGTTTATATAGCTTGAATTTTTTCTTTCAAAAACTTCGGCAAAATTAGGGTCGTATGCCGCATTAACGTCAGCTGACAAGCATTCGCTTTTTGAAAGCACGTCGCGTGCTTCAAGCGACTGTGTTGCGGCAAGGTCGGCCATAAAGTATTCAAGATAATTAGAATCAAGACCTGTATTTCCCTCACTGCCCGTTTCTTCCTTATCGGTAAGGATGGTAACGGTTGTGTATTCGGGTCTACCGCAAGCAAGAGCGGCCATAAAAGCAGGATATGCGCAAACTCTGTCATCGTGACCGTATGCGCCGATTAGTGAACGGTCAAAACCAATATCTCTACTGTTAAATGCAGGAACTGCTTCAAGCTCCGCGGACAAGAAATCCGCCTCAACAATTCCGTATTTTTCAAACAAAATATTTAAGAGATTAAGCTTAACCTTTTCGCTAATCTTATCGTCTTTAAACGGAAGACTTCCGACAATTATATTTAAGCTTTCGCCGTCAATGGCCTCAGCAAGCGGTTTCTTTGCTTGGTTTTGTCCGAGATGCGGCAAAATATCCGATACGTAGAAAACAGGATCGTCTTGCTTGTCACCTACACAAACCTCAACCGAACTACCGTCAGCCTTTATAACGGTTCCGTACAGTGCAAGAGGAATAGTCGGCCATTGATATTTCTTGATGCCACCGTAATAATGGGTTTTAAGATATGCAATTTCGCTATCCTCATAAACGGGCACCTGCTTTAAATCAAGGCGCGGCGAGTCAATATGAGCAGCAACAATCTTTACGCCCTCGGAAAGCGATTTTTTGCCCATTGTAACAAGGATAATGGACTTATCCCTATTTACCTTGTAAAACTTCTCTCCGGCCATATATTTGCCCGTTTTATCAAACTCGCTGTAACCGTTTTGCAGTATAACTCTTTTAAAGAAGCCAACTGATCTTCTCTCGGTTTTTGCATAGTCTAAAAACTTGCGATAACCATCACAAAAACTGAAGGCTGTGTCGATTTCCTCGTTTGACAAAATCTCGGCAGCGTGCTGTTTTTTATAGAGCAGTTTCTCGGCAAGCATCTCTCCTGCTGTTTTTTCCATATCATTTCCTCCTAATTACTTGCTATATAAATTAAGATACGTTTTGTACGTTTTATTTACCTTGTTTACGTAATTTTTGGTGTCTTCGTACGGTATTTTATCAACAATTACAGTTCCGTCTTTAGAAATATCGGGCGACGAAATCCATTCTTTTGCACGATTTACGCCCGCGTGATAACCGCAAAGCACGTTTTCCTGACTACCAAGTGTGTCAGTAAGATATTTAAGCAAATACGTTCCGTATTCTACAGCTTTTTGCGGCTCATACATACTGTCGTAATCGCTCTCTTTATCGCCAAGGCGACTTTTTATCCAATCAAACGTTTCCTCAGTGATTTGCATAAGTCCCCTTGCACCTATAGATGACGTAGCGCTCGGTGTAAAATCACTCTCGGTCCTTATGATTGAATAAACAAAATACGGGTCTAAATCGTATTGTTGTGCGTACTGCTCTACGTATTCACTGTACTTTATGGGGTATGCATTTTTTAGATATGTTTTTTGAGAGTAAATATAAAGCACAAAAAGCAGTACCGCCGCCAAGATAATGCATAAAATCTTTAATGGTGTGCGTAATTTTTTTAGCATTTTAAATAACCCCAATATCCTTCAAAAACGAATAAATTTGATTTTTTAACTGCTCGGTCCCAGTATTATTATATATTACCGTATCGCAATTATTTATAAAAAAGCTATCATCCTTTTGCGCCGAAATACGAGCAAGCGCCTGCTCACGAGTAATATTGTCGCGCGCGATTATTCTATCTATACGGATATTCTCATCGGCTAAAACACATAGGATTTTGTCGCAAAGCTTATCGGCTCCGCTTTCAAAAAGCGTCGGTGCGTCAAGTACGATGGTTTTATCTAAATTTTCTTTGATTTTTTTCTCTATTAGTTTAGTAATCTCAGGATGTGTAATTGAGTTTAAAAGCAGCGTGTTTTCCTTACTTGAAAAGGCTTTTTCAGCAAGCTTTTTCCTATTTAGGCTCATATCCTCACAAAGAATATCACTGCCAAATTTCTCAGCGAGCTTTAAAAGGACAGGCGAGCCTTTTGCGGTTATCTCGCGCGAGATTTTGTCGCAATCAATTACAAAAAGCCCGTTTTGAGTGAGTATTTCACATACAGTTGATTTACCCGAACCGGTTTGACCCGTTAATCCTATAATCAAAGCTCAATCACCTCAAATCCTGCGGCTTTAAATAGTCTATTTGAGACGGCAAGGCCAACACCTTTACAGTCAGGACACCTTGCAAAAACAAGCTCCGCGCCCATTTCGTCCACTTTGTGCAGTGCCTCAAAAAGCAAATTTGCCTGCTCTATAGAGTCATTCTCACTGCCGTATTCAATAGCATCAACCTGCAGGCTCTCGGCTTCACCATTAAAGCACATCGCAACAACCTTTTTGCCCTCAACTTGAGATATGTATTCTTTAAATTTATCAAAGCTTCCCTTTAAAACCACAACGGGCGCTTTTGGGGCGTAGTGCTTGTATTTCATTCCGGGAGCACTAACCTTTTCGTCCATTGAAATGCTTTGATAAACTGCTTTATCAACAACAATTTCGCCTAAAACAGCCTCAAGCTGTTCAACGGTTATAAATCCCGGTCTTAGCAGTCTCGGCTTATCACCTGCAAGTGTTACAACGGTGGATTCAAGCCCAACCTGACAGTTATGAGAGTTTAAAATTGCATCTACCCTGCCGCCTAAATCGGATATTACACGATTAGCGGTTGTGGGGCTTGGGCTACCCGAAAGATTTGCCGACGGAGCCGCAATAGGAAGTCCTGATAAAGTTATAAGTTCTCTCGCAATCTCATCCGATGGCATTCTAATTGCAAGCGTATCAAGACCTGCGCTAACCTCTTTTGGAACACTTGGGTTTCTTTTCATAATAATTGTAAGAGGTCCCGGCCAAAAGGCGTCAGCGAGTTTTTTTGCCCTATCGTCAAAGCTGTCAACGAGCGGATACATCATCTCCAAGCTGTCAACGTGCACAATAAGCGGATTGTCCTGCGGTCTTCCTTTAGCGGCAAAGATTTTCTTTACAGCATTTATATCAAGCGCATTAGCGCCGAGACCGTAAACAGTTTCGGTGGGAAACGCTACAGTGCCGCCGTTTTTTATTATTTGAGCTGCTTTTTTTAAATTTTCAACGTCCTTTGATTTATCAAAGGCATCTAAAATAGCTGTATTTATACAAACCCCTTCTTTACTGTTCCGCGGACATTGCAAGCTTTTCAGCTTGGTCGGCTGTGTTTAAGGCCTCAATAATCTCGGTTAAATCACCGTTCATAATGTTTTCGATTTTATAAAGAGTTAAACCTATT
>CAZDLQ010000131.1:0-3750 GCA_964506315.1 uncultured Oscillospiraceae bacterium | reverse complement strand
CCTCCCCTTGTCAGGGGAGGTGGATTTTGCCGTAGGCAAAAGACGGAGGGGTAGTCATTATCTCTCCCTCAGTCTCGCTGTTGCTCGACAGCTCCCTCGTCAGAGGGAGCCGAGAAAAGCTGATCGCGTTAATCAGCACCAATTCCTTTTGACGATAGAGTCAACCATTGACTCGACGATTATAATTGTTAGTCAATAGAAATTACCTTGTAATCCTGCGCCTCGATTATATTTTTGAGCTCGTCGTTTGAAATATCGCTTTTAAGTGTGAGTACTGCAGTTCCCTCGACGTGACTTACCTCGGCTACCTCAACCGCGTCGAGCGCCTCAAGAGTTTTCTTAACCCTTGCCTCGCAGTGTCCGCACATCATGCCTTCAATTTTCATTGTCTTTTTCATAACCTCATTCTCCTTTTTGCGTTTTGATTTATGTCGTCTTTTTAATTTAAAATCACGCTTTGTGCTGTGAACGTTTATAAAGTTAAGTCGTAGGGCATTGGTAACCACAAAAAAGCTCGATAAACTCATCGCCGCGGCGCCAATCATTGGGTTTAATACAAGCCCGAGCCCTGCAAATACTCCTGCCGCTATCGGAATACCAATTACGTTATAGATAAACGCCCAAAAGAGATTTTGCCGTATTCCTCTAAGCGTCGCCGCACTCAGTCTAATCGCCGCCGCAACGTCGGATAGCGTGCTTTTCATCAGTACCACGTCGGCGGCGTCAATGGCAATATCGGTACCTGCGCCGATTGCAATACCAATGTCGGCTCGTGTGAGCGCAGGCGCATCGTTAATGCCGTCCCCAACCATAGCAACCCTGCCGTCTTTTTGTAGCTCACGCACAACCTTTTCTTTGCCGTCGGGCAAAACTTCCGAGATAACGTCGTAGATGCCTGCCGCTTTGCCGATAGCACTCGCAGTATTCTTGTTATCTCCCGTGAGCATCACAACGCGGATGCCCATGCTTTTAAGCTCACTTATCGCCGCAGGGCTGTCGCTCTTTATTGTGTCGGCCACCGCGATTATTCCTAAAAGCTCACCGTCTAAAGCAAAATAAAGCGGTGTTTTACCTTCATTCGAGAGCGTAAAGGTTTTTTGCTTTACAGCATCGCTGATATTCACAAAAGAGGAAATAAAGGCAAGATTTCCCGCGGCAAGCCGCTTTCTATCAAGTGTAGCCTCAAGTCCGTTGCCTGCAACGGCTTTAAAGTCATTCACCTCAAAAGGCACAAGATTTTTTTCTTCCGCCGCTAAAATAATAGCGTGCGCGAGTGGGTGTTCGCTATTCTTTTCAAGCGATAGGGCATACCTTAAAAGCTCGTCGTCACTTATGCCGTTAGAGATTATATCGGTCACAACAGGCTTGCCCTCGGTGATAGTTCCTGTTTTGTCAAGCACAACGGTGTCTATTTTGGCCGCAGTTTCAAGCGAAGCGGCAGTCTTGAAAAGTATACCGTTTTTAGCACCAAGTCCGCTACCAACCATAATTGCAACGGGAGTTGCAAGCCCAAGCGCACACGGACAGCTTATTACAAGCACCGAAATCGCACGCGCAATAGAGCTGCCGAGCT
Source organism: uncultured Oscillospiraceae bacterium (assembly GCA_964506315.1). Taxonomy (GTDB): domain Bacteria; phylum Bacillota; class Clostridia; order Oscillospirales; family Ruminococcaceae; genus SIG578. The sequence continues at coordinate 2,177 of CAZDLQ010000131.1, read as the reverse complement.
CGCCGCTTAAAATCATCCATACCGTAAAAGTAATAAGTGAAATAGCAATAACAGCAGGAACAAAAATTCCCGAAACCTTGTCGGCCGTTTTGGCAATGGGCGCCTTTGATGCCGCCGCATCGCTTACCATTTTGATAATTTGCGATAGAGTGGTGTTTTCTCCTACACGGGTGGCCTCGCACTTTAAAAATCCCGACTGGTTTATGGTAGCCGCCGAAACGCTGTCGCCTGCCGCCTTGTCAACAGGGATGCTTTCACCCGTAAGTGCCGACTCGTCTACCGCGCTGCTGCCTTCTAAAATAACCGCATCAACGGGAATACTCTCACCGGGGCGAACAACAAAGATATCACCCAGCCGCACCTCGTCAACGGGCAAAACAACTTCCTCGCCGTCCCTAATGACCGTTGCCGTTTGCGGAGCCAAGCTCATTAGCTTCTTTATAGCATCGGTGGTTTTTCCCTTTGAACGCGCCTCAAGCATTTTGCCAACGGTGATAAGCGTTAAAATCATTCCCGCTGATTCAAAGTAAAAATCGTGCAAATAATGCCGCGCCGCCTCAACATCACCGCCGACAGCGGTCATTTTAAATAGGGTATAGACGCTGTAAACAAACGCCGCACCCGATCCAAGCGCCACAAGCGTGTCCATATTAGGCGCGCGATTTAAAAGTCCCTTAAAGCCGTTTATAAAGAATTTTTGGTTAATTACCATAATTACAGCGGCAAGCAGTAGCTGTAAAATACCAACCGCAATGGGATTCACGTCTAACGCTGTCGGTAGCGGAAAACCCCACATAGTGTAGCCCATCGAAAGATACATTAAAGCTACTAAAAACACAACAGAGCTAATAAGCCGCCGTTTTAAAATCGGCGTTTCGGTATCCTTGAGAGCATCACCGCTTTGCGCGGCGCTGTTTTTATTTTGGCCTGCCACAGCCGCTCCGTAGCCGATCTTTTCAACCGCCTCTATAATCACCGCATCCGAAATCTCCGCCTCAACGCTCATAGAATTTGTAAGCAGGCTCACCGAGCAGGACTTTACACCACTAAGCTTTGAAACGGTTTTCTCTATATTGGTACTGCAAGCCGCGCAGCTCATACCCGTAATATCAAACTTACGCATAGATAAACCTCAATAATCTAATTTTAGAATATTATATCATATTTTTTTAAAAAATACACTACTAAATTTAAAGTTAATAAGGGAATACACCCAAAAAAGTGTATTCCCTTAAAATTATTTGTGATTACAACTGTGCTTGCTACTGCACTGCTTTGCATAGGGGCAACCAACGCATTTTTCACCGCGACGCTTTGCGCGAATAATATAGAATATAGCCGCACCGACAATCAAAACGATTGCGGCAATTGCAATATAATCAGTAATATTCATAATTATGCCCCAAGAGCGTATTCAGCTTTGAGCTGCTTGTTCTTTCTTATAATCATCACAGTAAAGATAGCAACAATAGCGAGGACAATTGCCCAACCAACGATGGGCATCCAAGCTGCGCCGAAGCTTCCGCCTGTGAAAAGTGTGCCGAAGAAGAATACGAGGAAGCCGATGGTGTATCCAACTGCGAACTGAAGTCCGATACCTGCCCAAAGCCATTTTTTGCTCTTGATCTCGGAGTTCATCGCACCGAGAGCGGCAAAGCAAGGCGGAGTGAAAAGGTTGAACATAAGGAATGCAAGACCTGCAACAACCGAAATACCACCAATATTGGAAGCGCCGATTGCGCCTACAGCTTCGAGGTCTTCGTTGATGAGGTTTTCGAACATAAATACAGTTGCAAGAGTGGAAACAACACACTCTTTTGCGATGAAGCCTGTAACAGCCGCTGCAGCGAGCTGCCAAAGAGCCACACCAACAATGGGAGCGATTAAATATGCAATAGGAGTAGCAATAGTAGCAAGGATGGAGTGAGAGGGGTCTTCAACCGCTTGGAGATTCCAACCGTATGTTTGCATCATATAAACAACAAAGTTACATACCAAAATAACAGTACCTGCTTTAACTATGTAAGACCAGCCTCTTTGACACATAGACTTGAGTGCCTGAGCCAAGGAAGGAACCTTGTATTCGGGAAGCTCAATAATGAAGAAGGACTTTCTTGCCTTGTGACCGGTAAGTGCATTGATAAGAAGCGCACAAAGAAGAATAATAACGATACCTG
>CAZDLQ010000130.1:0-3752 GCA_964506315.1 uncultured Oscillospiraceae bacterium | reverse complement strand
ATATTATACCACCGATGAATAGAAAAATCAACAAAAAATAAGCTCCGAGCAAATTGCTCGGAGCTTATTGTGTATAACTCTAATATTTGTTTTTATATTGCGCGGCAGGTGAACTCTTCCTCGGTCTTTTTGATAAGTCCGTTTTCCTTTAAATCGCACTCGAAATCTTTTGTGTTAACGGCGCCGCCGTCCGACCAGGTTTTAATCAGGCAGTCGCCCTTAAAGTTTTTGATTTTAACGTTTTCAAAATTTATCTCGTCAAAATTAGCCACCTTGAAAACGCTGTCAAATTCGCTTCCCGCTCTAACCGAATACTCAACGTTTTTAAAGTTGAGGGTTACGGGAACCTCGCCGTCGCCGTAGCAGTATACGCCCATAGAAATGTTCTCGGCGGTGATGTTTTCAAAGGTTATATCCTTTGGTGGATGGCCGATTTGCCAAGGCTCGTTGCCCGATAGATTAAGATGCATAAGCCTGTCGGCGCCCTCTACCTTGCAGTTTCTAAACACGATTTTGCCCGGCTCGTGACGGGGCGGCAGGTCGTTTGTAACAAAGTTTGTAAAGAAGGATAACATATTGTTTCGCGCGGTTGGGGAAGTGGAAAAGTCCACGCCTGCAATCTTTTCTTCCATTGTAAACGAACCGCGGAACTGGTATTTACACGGGCCGTAAATGTGGCAGTCCTCAACCAAAATATTATAACCGCCGAAGCGGAAGGCACTGCACGCCGAGCTGATTTCGCAGTCCTTTACAAGCACGTTGATGTTATCAAAACCTGCGACACAGTCATCGCCTGTTACAAGGGTGCAGCCGCGCATCTCAACGTTACTGCAGGCGCGGGTGTGCAGGGCATCGTGCCCTGCGTACACGTTTAAGTTTTCAAACAAAATATTTTCGGACTGAAAAATGGCGTGTGCCCAGTTAGAGCTGTACCTAACCGTGTATCCGCTGAATTTCACGTTTTTGCAAAAATGCATATTTATTGTGTGCGGACCGCGATAGCCTTCCTCGCCCTCGGGGTCAAAAACGCGGTTGCCGTCTATCGCACTTCCCTTTTCGCCGATTATAGCAATGTTTTCGGCGTAAACGGCGCGAATCATACCGTGATTCCAATAACTGCCCGCGGTATATAAATGCACCTTAAATCCACCGCCCATTTTTATCCATTCGGACGTGCGGTACCAGTGCGCATCGGTCGCCTGCTCTTCGGGCAGTGGCTCTAATTTGTCGCTTAAAATGTTGCAGTAATCCTTGGGGTTTTTGCTTCCAATAAGAACGGCGTCCTCAAGCAAATGCAGGGTTACGTTACTGCGAATACGGATATCGCCTATAATATACGAGCCGCTCGGAACCTGTACCTCGCCGCCGCCCGCTAAAAAGGCGTGGTCAATAGCGTCTTGAAACGCGCGGGTTTGAACGGCGTCGCTGTTTGGCACAGCGCCGAAATCGGTTATCGAAACTGTTAATTTTTGCTGCATACTAAAAACCTCACTTGTAAATTAGCTTTACTTGTACTGCTCGCCGTTAATGGTAGCGTGAATGAATTTTCCAATATCGGTGTTGTCAACCGTTTTGTCCTTAAAATACTCGGTGCCATAGCCAAGCGCGAAAACGCCAACGTCGGCGTTAGTGTGCGCCTCGGCGGTAAAGAGAGAATTGTCAAGTTTGTAGTCGCCGTCGGGGAGCGTGACGCCGCCTGTTTCGTGGTCGGACGTTACGATTAAAACGGTGTCGGGGTTTTCGACGCAGTATTTTACCGCTACGGCAAGCGCCTTATCCAAATTTGAAACGCCGACAACCTTTTGCCCGATTTTCTCGTCGTGGCCTGCCTTGTCGGGCGTTGCGCACTCGACCATAAGGAAAAATCCGTTCTCGTTTTCAAGGCGGTTTAAAGAGAGCTCGGTGGCGCGGGCTAAATTTAAATCATACTCGTCGTGGTCAACCGACATAAAGCCAAAAAATGGCTTTGTAAGGCTTGCGTCGGCGTCGAGGGCGTCTGCCCAGCCGTATTCATTAGCGGCGATGTTCAGTTTTTCTTCATCGGCGCGATAGAGGGTGTTAGTAACCTTAGCGTAGCCTGCGCCGATGAGCACGTCGGGCGCGTTTTTGGCATACTGATTTATTATATCGGTGGTTTTTCCGCGCGCGTCACAGTGTGCGATAAAAGCGGCGGGGGTGGCGCCGAAAACGTCGTCATTTGTGACGATGCCGACTCTTTTGCCCTTTTCGCGCGCAAGCTCCATTGTGTTTTTGAGAGTGTTGGAGTCCTTGTCAAAGCCAAGGTAGCCGTTAAGGGTTTTAAAGCCTGTAGAGAGGGCGGTGCCCGAAGCGGCGGAATCGGTAAGGCCGTCAAGCGAGTCGGTTTTTGCAAGGCCACGGTTTGGCAGCTTGTCGACTAAAAGGCCGAACTCAAACAAATTTTCGCCAAACTTTTTGGTAAGCTCTAAGTCATTAAGTCCCATACCGTCGCCGATTATTAAAATAACGTTTTTGGGTTTTGTGTAGGTTTTAGAAAGCGCCGAGTCCAAGTCTTTTTGAGTAAACTTTACCTCGTCCCAGGAAAACCATTTATTAGGTGTTGCGGTAAGCGTCGCGCCCTGCGAGGACGTGGGCGAGCCGCCCGAATTTTCCCCGGCGCAGCCGACCGATGTAAGTATAACGAGTAACGCGAGTATTAGTGCGAGTAATTTTTTCATAAGTTCGTTCTCCAATGTCGTAAATTGCCTGATTTGAGTATAGCACACTATAAAAATCTTTGCAAATGTTTTAAGCAAACAAGTATAATGTTTCTCTCCTACGAATTCTATCGTATGTAAATTTAAACAATGTAGGGCGCGTTCTCGTTGCGACTCGGTCACCTCGCGGTTCTGACAGTCCACAGGACTGTCATTCATTGCCGCTCGGCCGCTTTGCTACTCTTGTAGACGCGCCGCATACTTGCCTCCCTCTGACGAGGGAGCTGGCGAGCGATAGCGAGACTGAGGGAGAGAAATTCATGCTTTACTATATTTTTTTATTTCTCTCACTCCGTCAAAACTTCGTTTTGCCACCTCTCTCGTCAGAGGGAGGCAAGACGGGCGAACACTGTTCGCCCCTACGGATTCCATCGAGCGTTTATTTAAATAATGTAGGGGCGGTTATTAACCGCCCGCCAAACAAAAAATGAAAACAAAACGCCGACAAACTGTTTTTATTGCTTTTCGTTTTGGTTTATGTCATAATAATCTAAAAACAGCGGCAAAGACGGTGCTTTAATGGAAAAAGAGATAAGATGCAATCAGTGCGGCGCGCTGTGTGAGGAAAACGACACCTACTGCCCTAAATGTCACGCGTCGATATCGGTGCAGGAGATAAAAAACGAAAGCCTGCTCGAAGGCATTGAAATCGAAACCTGGAAAAAGCATATAGGCGACAGGGCGGTAAAATACATAGAAATCTTTAAAAGACACGAAAACAAAAAAATCTTTTTAAGCTTTAACCCCTACGCCTTTTTTATGGGAACAGGGTGGATGCATTACCGCGGTATGCATCTTTACGCCATCGTTTTAGATGCCGTCGCACTTTTGCTGATGATTCTTTGGGCGTACATTACCTCAATCAGCAGTCCGCTTATGCTGATTATATTTCCTATGTGTTTTTTGTATGAGCTTGCATTGGGACTTTTTTCAAATTGCGCCTACAAAAATCTTCTAAAAAAACACATATTAGAAAACCGAAGTCCTAAAAAGACAATAACCTCGCGCATTGCGGCG
>CAZDLQ010000129.1:691-3753 GCA_964506315.1 uncultured Oscillospiraceae bacterium | reverse complement strand
TTGCAAATGCCCAAGCGGTTGTCGGAAGGCTCGCGGTCGGTCATAGGAACAATTGCGCCTGCCTTGCACAAAACGGGCATCTCGTCAATAGGACGGTAGAGCGACACACGGCGGCCGCCTGTGTAATGTGTGCCGCGGAAGAAGTCAAACCAGTCGCCCTCGGGAATCCATCCGTCCGCGCGGCCGAGCATAAGATCGGGGTCGGCCTTGCTTGTAATAGGCATTACAAGCATCTCGCTACCGAAATAGTAGTTGTTGCGATAACGGTAAGCGTACATATCCTCGCTGTGATAATAGTAAACAGGGCGAATGATAGGAATGTACTCACTGTGAGTTTTGTAGTTCATTGTATAAATATAGGGGAACAAATTATGACGAAGCTTTAAAAACTTCTTCATAGTGCTACCGTACGGCTCGCTGTGATTCCAAGGCTCTCTACTGTTGTAGGGGTTGGCGCTACTGTGAAGTCGCATAATGGGACTAAACACGCCGTACTGTACCCAGCGGGCAGTTAATTCCTCGTCGCGATAGCCTCTAAAGTGACCGCCGATGTCGTGACTCCACCAAGGATATCCGATATTTGATGAGGTTGCAGTGAGGTAGGGTTGGAAATCAAGCGAATCCCAAGTTATGCAGGAGTCGCCCGAGAAGCCGACGGGGAATCTTTGGCTGCCGACACCCGAATAACGCGAGAAGGTTACAGCTCTTTTGCCGTCTCTTTGGTTGCTGAGTGTGTGATAGTGGTTGAGCGCCCACAGCGGATCAAGACCTTTTTGCTTTGTGGTTTCGCCCTGCTGCCAGTCTATCCACCAAAAATCTACGCCCTCTTTCTCAAGGGGGTGGTGCGCAAGCTTAAAGTAAGCGTTTAAAAATTCCTCGTTGGTAACGTCAAAACGAATGGTCTTTTTGCTTGCAGGGTCAACGCCCATTGTACGCGCAAATTCCTCGTAAACGCTATCGGTATGTCTTACGCCGAGCGAGGGGTGAAGGCTAAGTGTAAGCTTAAGATTATTCTTATGTAACCAATCGATAAGCGCCTTGTGATCGGGGAAAAGATCTTCGTCCCAGTCATAGCCCGACCAAGTGCTGTTTACCTCATGCTCGCGGTGCTCGGCATCTCTAATATCCCATTTATGCCAGCCGAGGTCCAAAACTGCAACCGAAAAGGGTATGTCCTCGTCAATAAATCTTTGCATAAGGGTAAGATATTCCTCTTGGCTGTATGAATGATAACGGCTCCACCAGTTTCCGAGCGCGTAAGCAGGAAGAAGCGGCGCCTCTCCTGAAATTTTCATTAAATCTTTAACTGCGCCGAGGTAATCGTGGGCATAACCGAAGAAATAAAGGTCAATAACCCCTTCGCGTCTCTCTTCAGTCATTCCGTTTTCAAGTATTAAATTAGAGTTTGAGTCGTCAATTACTGCAAAACCTTCCTTGGCGCAAACGCCGTCACCTAAATTGATGTTGCCGTTTACGGTATCAATAGTTCTTACAGTTCCGCCGAGGGTTGCAGGCTTTTCGCCGTAGTGCCAAATATTTTCCTTGTCAATCGAAACACTTTGCTTAAGCTCGATTTCAAGATTGTAGGGGTCAAATTTTCCCGTCTTATTATAACGCAAAATCAAATCGTCGGTTTCAAGCTCCAAAAAACTGTCGTCTTGGGTTACCGTGAAAGCACATTTGTCTATTTTTCTATTCACAATGGACAGCGTAGGCAAATCCTCAAAAATGCCGTCAGCGCTGTACTCCATTCTAATAAGACGCGAGGTAATTACAGTAAAGCGAAAATCTTTACCGCGAACTTCGTTTTCGGGGTATGCCGTGGCATCGTATTTTGCTATTAGGTAGTTATCAAGTTTTTTCATTGACATTCTCTCCTTTTGCTATTATACTTAAACTATATTCCCATTTTTTCTCAAATTCAATAAAAATATACGCGAAAACTATAACTATTTTCACATTAGGCGGTGTAAAATGAGTATTAAGTACGAAAACAGGGTGCGCGGAACGGCTGACTTCCCCGTTGCGCTGTATCACAACAAGGCGGATAGAGCCAACGTTCAGTACCATTACCACGGCGAAATCGAGCTGGTTTATATCCTAAAAGGCGGCTTTAAGGTAACCATCGGGCAAAAAAATTACTCGGCCGAAAAGGGCGATATTTTCTTTATAAACAGCGGCGAGCTTCATTCTATGAGCGACAGCCGAGCCGACGTTGATTTTTACAGCTCGGTTTTTCATTTGAAGCTGCTCAATTTCGAAAATGCAAATCCATTCCAAAAACAAATTATCGCTCCGCTGAGCGTCGGGCAAATCGTTTTTCCGCACAAAATCTCCCCCACCTCGCCCCTTTATCCCAAACTGCGCAGTCAAATAGAGCGAATGTTCTTCACAACCGACAGCTTTTTTAGAGAAGAATGTTTGCTTGCGCTTTATGAAATCGCGCTGATTTTCCACAAAAATAATGCCTTTATCGTGCGCACGCCAAGCATCGAGAGCACGCACGAAATTAACGTAATAAAGGACGTTTCGCGGTACATTCACAAAAATCTTTCCCACCGCATCACCCTCGGCGAGCTTGCAGGTATTGCCAAAATGAGTCCCAAGTATTTTTGCAGCTTTTTCAAAAAGCAAACGGGACACACGCCGTTTGAGTTTATTACAAGCGCGCGAATTATCCGCGCCTGCGAGCTACTTGAAAACCGCGAGCTTTCCATCACCGAAATCTCGCTTCAGTGCGGTTTTGAAAGCCCAAGCTATTTCACCAAGACGTTCAAAGGGCAAATGAACACCTCGCCGCGCGAATACCGCGCCGCCTTTTTCACCACCCACGACGCGTGATACGTTGGTTGTATATCGTAGGGGAGGGCCTGTGTGCCCTCCCGTTTTACCTTTATGTTTTACGGCGCGTCAAAATTGCCGCGCCCTACATTGTTTAAATCAACGCGCAATAGAATTTGTAGGGGAGGCGTTTCGCCTCCCGCCTGTTCGGTTTGCGTTTTTGGGAGGGGAAACCCCTCCCCTACGGTTTAAATACACGTCCGATAGAATCCGTTGCCGCA
>CAZDLQ010000129.1:0-681 GCA_964506315.1 uncultured Oscillospiraceae bacterium | reverse complement strand
GTAGGGGACGGCGGTTTCCGACGTCCCGCTTTGTTTATCGGCGCGTCAAAATTGCCGCGCCCTACATTATTTAATAAAAAACTCCCAAAGACTTTTGGTCTTTGGGAGTTTTGCGTCTTATGTATAGCTACTTAAATTAGTCCTTGCGATAGCCGATGTTCTTTTCCTTAGCGGGATCGAAGGTAAGGTTGCAAATTGAAGCAACTAAACCGTAAATTCCGAAAGTGATCATGGTAAGGAAAATGTAGCCGCCTGTTCTTGAAGTAAAGCCTTCGGGTTTGAGGCTTGAGTGGTTGATGATTAAGCTACCGATCCAGCCCAAGAAGAAGGTTAAAAGAAAACGAACAAGATTTTGGTTTTTCATGTTGAAAGCCCCTTTTTTAATATTCAAAAAACGACTTTTTTCGTCTTTTGTTTATCTTATTTTATCCTACTTTGTCCTACTTGTCAATATTTTTTAGCATTTTGTCCTATAATGTTTTTGAGGTGATTTATTTAAAGCCCCTAAAAGAAAAAATCAGCATAACAATTGATAACGATATTTTGCAAAAAATAAAAGAAGAAGCAGAATATGACGACCGCTCCCTATCGCAGTACATAAACATTATATTAAAGCAGCACGTAAAAAATACCGATAGCAAAAACTAAGCCGTGAAGTGATATGCACCCCAAAAGTTAGAC
>CAZDLQ010000128.1:0-3762 GCA_964506315.1 uncultured Oscillospiraceae bacterium | reverse complement strand
CGGGAAGAATACTGCACTTTTCAGCCTTGTTTTAAACATTGAACTGAAAGATTTACCTATGAGTGTATAGATAAGCACAAAGACTGCCCCTACAATTACCATAGGAACGTATGGCATACCAAACAGAGTTGAAAAAAGCTTTCCGCAGGTTACAAAGCAGCTTGCAGCGTAAACTGTGAAGAACACAAGAATGAAAAGCGCCGCAATTGTCATAACAATCTTTGCTTTTTCGTGGAAACGGTTTGAGAAATAATCGGGAAGAGTGATTGCCCCGCCTGCCCTCTCACTGTACCTGCGAAGACGCTTTGAAACGATAAGCCAGTTTAAATATGTACCTACTGCAAGGCCGATTGCTGTCCAAGCGGCATCAGCAATACCGCACCAGTAAGCAACACCGGGAAGACCCATAAGTAGCCAGCCCGACATATCCGATGCCTCGGCACTCATAGCGGTTACCCAAGGGCCGAGGCTGCGGCCGCCGAGGAAAAACTCGCCTGAGTTTTTGTTTGCGCGTTTTGCAAACATTATGCCAATTCCAATTACTGCGGCCATATAAATGACCATAGCAATTAAATATTGAAGTTCATTTTTCATTTTTTGCACTCCTTAAAAAAACATATAGATTATTTTAACACAAAATTTACATAAAGTCTACAATTTTAGTAAAATTTCTCATCGGTTGACTTTTTTGTTCTAAAGGAGTATCATAATATAAGGTAAAAAAAGGTTTTTTTGCAAAGTTCATTTAAATTTTTATTTAAGGAGCAAGTGTATGCCTTATCGTTTCTTTAAAAGGTTTTTAGACATTATAATTTCGCTCATTGCGCTTCCCTTTGTGATTTTGGTAATTGTTGTTTTTGCACCCATAATCTATTTTTCCGACAAGGGAAGCGTTTTTTACGTGGCCGAGCGTATGGGCAAGGGCGGCAAGAGCTTTAAGATGCTAAAGCTTCGCAGTATGTACATAAACGCGCCCGACATCCGCCTGTCCGACGGTTCTACCTACAACAGTGACGACGATGTAAGAGTTACGCCGATAGGTAGATTTATGCGAAAAACAAGCATTGACGAGCTGCCGCAAATTATCAACGTGCTTATCGGTGATATGAGCTTTGTCGGTCCGCGTCCGCATCTTACCACCAATCTTGACGGCATTGATTGGAACGACGAAACAAATCGCCGAAGGCTTTTGGTTCGTCCCGGAATTACGGGCTACAGTCAGGCTTTTTTCCGCAACTCCATATCAGCCGAGGAGAAATTCGCAAACGACATTTACTACGTTGACAATATGTCGCTATGGCTTGATATTAAAATCCTTGTACAAACGGTTGTATCGGTTGTAAAAAACGAGAATATTTACGTTGATAGCAGCGGCTCCGCCACACAGGAAGAAGCAGCTATAGAGGAAACAGTTACTAAATAATATTTATCATCGGAGGCAATTTGAAATGGCTTATTTCTTTAAGATTTGGAAAGAGGGCTTATACGAATTAAAGCGCGAGGATCTTATCGTCAATACCGCACGTGTACCTCTCACCTTTGTACGCATTGATTCCGAAAACGCACACAAGGTTACCGCTATGCGCGGCAGGGAATACGAAAGGCAGTTCCGAGCACAGCTTAAAATGGGCGACATTGGATACTGGGCGTGTGTTGACGGCGAGCCCGTCGGCTATGGCTGGTACAAGACCGCAGGCTCAAAGGACTACTTTTTTAAGATTGGTGAGGGCTGCTGTTATATGGCGCGTCATTTTGTTTCGGAAGAAATGCGCGGAAAAGGAGTACATCCTGCCATACTCTCAAAGCTTGTTGAGTTAAACCCCAGTGATGATTTATTCTATCTTTGTATTGAGCGCTCAAACATTCCGTCGCAAAAAAGCTGTGCCAAGGTTGGCTTTAAAAAGATTGGCGAGCTCAAATTCTTGCGCATACTTAAATACACCTTTAACAAAAAGCATCTTCCTCTATAAACACTAAACGAGAGGGTTAAAAAATGAAAGGCTACGTTTTTATTTCAAACACCACCAAGCCGACGCCTGAAGTAGCGAAAAGCACGGATCCTATTAAACCGTCCAACGTAACCGTTCCCTGCTTAGAGGCGGCGCTCTCGATGGGCTACGAGGTGCATTTGGGTATCAACCGCGATTATCCCGACAAGGTGGACTGCGGTTTTCCTGTTAAAAAGTTTGATTCGCATACATATAGAAGTCTTACCGCGTTTTCCGACAACAAGATAGCATACAAAAATCTTTGCGCCGTTATGCGCGAAAATCAAATTGACGCCATTCACTGCAACACCCCCATCGGCGGACTTGTCGGCAGGCTTTGCGCTAAAAAGTTTAAGACGCGCAAGGTTCTTTACACGGCGCACGGTTTTCACTTTTTTAAGGGCGCGCCGCTTTTTAACCGCACCGTTTTAAAGTGGGCCGAGCAGCTTATGGCGCACTACACCGACGCCATCATTACAATGAACCGCGAGGATTTTGAGGCGGCACAACGCTTTAAACTAAGACGCGGCGGCAAGGTTTATTTTGTGCACGGCGTTGGCATTACGTTAAGTGAGTTTGAAGGCATTTCGGCCTGTCGTGAGGACAAGCGTAAGGAGCTTTTACTTAAAGACGACGATATTGCCTTAATTTCTATGGGCGACCTTGTGGCGCGCAAAAACTATGCGGTTTCCATTCGCGCTATTGCCAAGGCGCAAAACGAAAGGCTTCATTATTTCATTTGCGGAACGGGGCCCGAGCAGGAGCAGCTTGAGGCGCTCGCGCGCGAGCTTAAAGTTGAAAACCAAATTCACTTTTTAGGTTTTAGGCGCGACGTTAAAGAGCTACTTGCGGCCTGCGACATTTTCCTGTTTACCACCCTGCAGGAAGGACTGCCGCGTTCTATGATGGAAGCTATGGCAATGGGACTTCCCTGCGTAGCGTCGGCCATTCGCGGAAACGTTGATCTTATAGAGGACGGCGTGGGCGGATATTTAAGGAAAAGCTGTGACGTTGACGGCTTTGCCGAGGCTATAAACGCCATTGCAAACGACAGCGAACTTCGCGCCAAAATGAGCGCAAGCAATCTTGAAACCATCAAGGGCTTTGACATTTCGGTTGTCAAAAAAGAGATTGCGGATATTTATAACGAGGTCTTTGGAGAATAAAGCAAGGCTCCCTTGTGTAAAGGGAGCTGGACCCGCAAGGTGACTGAGGGGTTGTTTTTGTTGTTTTATATCACAATCCCTCCGTCTTTTGCCTACGGCAAAATCCACCTCCCTTTACAAGGGAGGCTTTTTTGTTTCCATCTCATCCATTGTACTAATGAAAAAGCGAAAAAAGCGTGTCGGGTTTCCGACACGCTTTCTTGTTTTAGATATTCTCTTTTGGTTTTAGATATTATGATCGGTATGTAAAAGCTCATGTGCCTTATGGCTTAAGGGCTTTTGTAAGTACTCGTCGTAAAGTGCCTTAACCTCGCAGTTTTCGTGCGAGAAGCGGATATTGGCATTTTTATCAAGCGACCAAAGCACGTTTCCTCTAACACCGCCGAGCTCCTCGCCCTCGCGAATAGGCTGACCGCCGCCGCCTGCACATCCGCCGGGGCAGGCCATAACCTCAACAAAGTCAAGCAACTCTTTGCCCGAAGCTATATCCTCCATAAGTTTTCTTGCATTTGCAAGGCCGCTTGCAACGGCTACCTTAAGCTCACCGACGCCTTCAATATTAAACGAGGCTTTTCTAACACCCTCGCTACCGCGCACGTTTGTAAACG
>CAZDLQ010000127.1:0-3770 GCA_964506315.1 uncultured Oscillospiraceae bacterium | reverse complement strand
CACAGTATGTGGAAGCGCTTTGACAAAATTCAGCACCACCGCCGCCGTTGTTATATTCGTAAAATTGTATAAACGTAAACAGTTTAATAAACCTAAAAATGCCCCGAATTTTCGGGGCATTTTGTTTTTTGTTTAAACAATCGAGCGTTTATTTGAACAATGTAGGGCGCGGCGATTTTCGACGCGCCGCTAAGCAAAACGGAACGTCATAAATGCCGTTCCCTACAATTCTATCGCACGTTGATTAAACAATGTAGGGGCGGATATCATCCGCCCGCGTATTTTTGTACACTAAACAAATTTTCAAATAATTTTTACAAATCAATTGCCATAAATCACCGTTTGTGTTATAATTTTAGTTTGGATATAAGTATACTTAAATAAACGCAACTTTTTTGACTAAACGAGGGATAAAAATGAAATCAGTTTGCATAGTTTGCGGCGGTCAAAGCCACGAGCACGAAATCTCGCTTATTTCGGCCTACTCGGTGCTTTGCAATATCGACCGCGCTAAGTACGACGTTCACACCATCATAATCGACGAGGACGGAAACCTTTTTCACTCTAAACAGCTCGCCGAGCTCAAAAACGGCGGCTGGAAAAGCTTACCCGACCTTGCGCCCTGCATTATCACGCAAGGCGACGCTTTTGAGGGACTTTTAATAAAAACTAAAGACTGCTACAACGAGCTTAAAATCGACGTTTTCTTCCCCGTACTGCACGGAGAAAACGGCGAGGACGGCGTTATCCAGGGCCTTTTCAAAATGAGCCAAACCGCTTACGTTGGCAACGGCGTTCTTTCTTCGGCTACCTGTATGGACAAGGAAATGACCCACATGCGTCTTGATGCCGCAGGCATAAAAACCGCCGCTTATATCGTAGCGCGCAGTGATGCCGACACAGTGGACGCTTTGGACGCTAAAATAGTAGCCACACTCGGCTACCCCGTTTTTGTAAAGCCCGCAAACGCAGGCTCATCGGTTGGCGTTGGTAAAGCTAAGGACAAGGCTGAGCTTGAAAGCGTTTTAAAAACCGCTTTTGAGGTTGACAGCAAGGTTTTAATCGAAGAATGTATCGTCGGCCTTGAGGTTGAGTGCGCCGTTTTAGGCAACGAAGTCCCCATCGCCGCAAAGTACATCGGCCAAATTGCGCCGACTGCCGAGTTTTACGATTTTGACGCCAAATATACTGACGCTTCCACCCAGCTTTATATTCCTGCAAAGGTGGACGCCGCTACCTCGGAGCGTGTTCGCACCGAGGCGGTTAAGGCTTACAAGATTATGGGCTGCGAGGGACTTTCTCGCGTTGACTTTTTCGCCCTCTCCGACGGCAGTATTGTCTTAAACGAAATTAACAACCTGCCCGGCTTTACCTCAATTAGTATGTATCCCAAGCTTTTTGAGGCTTCGGGCGTGCCCTATAGCGAGCTTATCGACAAGCTTATTGAAACTGCGCGCGTAAAATAATTTTACGCAAAATCTCACGAAAGGATGGAAAGCTATGGACAGGCGACCTATCGGCATTTTTGACTCGGGACTCGGCGGACTTACCGCACTTTCAAGGCTATCCGCCCTTTTGCCAAATGAAAAAATTATCTACCTCGGCGACACCCTGCGCGTGCCTTACGGCGACAAAGCAAGAAGTGAACTTTTAAAATGCGCCGAGGACGATTTTAGATTTCTTTTAAGTCACGACGTTAAGGCTATTATCGTAGCCTGCGGCACGGTTAGCTCCAACCTCTCAAAAGAGGATTTTGAGCGCGTCCCCGTGCTATGCCGCGGCGTTATCACCCCTGCCGCCAAAAAGGCGGTGGCGCTTACGCAAAACCACAAAATCGGCATAATCGCAACGGCGGCAAGCATCCGCGCGGGCGCGTACAAAAAAACCGTTTTGTCGCTTTGTTCGGATGCCGAGGTTTTCGATATTGCCTGCCCCGATTTTGTTCCGCTTATTGAGCGCGGCAAATTAGACAAAAACGACCCCGAGGTTCGCGCGGCGGTAGAAAAATACCTCGCACCGCTTAAACAAAACGGCATTGACACGCTGATTTTGGGCTGTACCCATTATCCTCTTTTGGCCGATGCAATACTTGACTTTTTAGGGGACGTTACACTTATCGACTCGGGCGCCGAAGCGGCCGAGGATATGGCGGCGGCACTAAAAGAAAGTGATCTTTTAGGCGGCGAGTGCGGCGGCGAAAGCTTTTTTGTAACCTCAAACGCCGATGGCTTTGAAAAAAGCGCCGAGTTGTTTTTACAAAGGCAAATTGACGGCGTGAGCCTTACCACACTTTAGTACGGAGAATAGAATGAAAAGAGACGTTTTAATAAAAGTTAAAAGCCTTATCGAGTCGGACGACGACACCGATAGGCTTGAAATAACCACGCGCGGCAAACTGCTCGACCTCGGTGACAAGGCTTACCTTACCTACAACGAAACCGACCAAAACGGATACGACGGCTGCAGCGTGCTAATAAAGGTGGAAAGCCAAAACAAAATTACCATCAGCCGAAGCGGCGACCTTAAAAGTCAGCTTGTGGTTGAAAAAGGGCGGCGTAACCTGTGTTCCTACGCCACCCCCTACGGAAGTACCCTACTCGGAATAACCTGTTCGGCGCTAAACACAAAACGCGAAAACTCGCTTTTGAATGAAATTTCCACCGTTTACGAGCTTGACGTTGACAGCTGCCTGATTTCAAGAAATCAGTTGTTCATAAAAATAAAGGAGTGTAAAAACTGATATGGCAAACCTTATTTTAACTGCAAAAACACAAATTACAAATGCGATAAATTCGGCCGCGCAAAAGGCTTTCGAGGGCGGTGCGCTCTCCTCGGGCGTACTCGGCAATTTTTCGGTTGACGCCACAACCGATGCCGCTCACGGCGACTTTGCCTCAAACGCCGCAATGGTTTCGGCAAAGGTTATGAGAACAAATCCCCGCGCTATTGCCGAGGCAATACTCTCAAATCTCACGCTTGACGGCACGCTTTTTGAAAGAGCCGAGGTTGCAGGCGCAGGTTTTATAAACTTCTTTTTATCCAAAGACTATCCCGCCGAGGTTATCAGCGCAGTTTTAGCCGAGGGCGAAAGCTACGGCCGCACCGATTTTGGCAAAAACGAAAAGGTTATGGTTGAGTTTGTTTCGGCAAACCCTACAGGCCCTATGCATATCGGTAATGCGCGCGGCGGCGCGCTTGGTGACTGCCTTGCCGCAGTGCTTGACTGGTCGGGCCACGACGTAACCCGTGAGTTTTACATCAACGACGCAGGCAACCAAATTGAAAAATTTGCCCTCTCGCTTGACGTAAGATATATGCAAATCCATCTTGGCGAGGACGCCGTAGAGCTTCCCGAGGACGCTTATCACGGCAGTGACATTCGCACTCGCGCCGAGGAGTTTTCCGCCATTTACGGCGACAGCTTTGTAAACAAGAGCGAAGCCGAGAGAAGACAGGCACTCGTTGATTTTGCGCTTCCCAAAAACATTGAGGCGCTTAAAACCGACCTTGAAAAGTATAGAATTTATTATGACGTTTGGTTTAACGAAAGCAAGCTCCACAATAGCGGACTTGTAAAGAAGGTTATCGGCATTTTACAGGGTAAGGGCCTGACTTATGAAAAGGACGGCGCGCTTTGGTACAAAAACGCCGAGTTTATGGCGGCTAAGCTCTTAGCAGAGGGCAAGAGCGAAAAGGAAATTGAAAAGCTTGAGCTTAAGGACGAGGTTTTGGTTCGTGCAAACGGCAACCCCACCTATTTTGCCGCCGAT
>CAZDLQ010000126.1:0-3799 GCA_964506315.1 uncultured Oscillospiraceae bacterium | reverse complement strand
GCTTTAAGGTGCATACACATCTTTTTAACGAGCTTTATTATTTTGTGGGCGGCAAGGTGTCTTTTAGAGTTGAGGGCACCAATTACCCCTTGCATCCGGGGGACATTTTAATCATGCGCCACGCCGAAAGCCACGCCGTTGAGGTTGATGCGAGCGAGCCGTATGAGCGTATCTCAATGCGCTTTGACCCCGAAATTATTAAGTCTATTGACCCCGAGGGAAATCTCTTAAAGGCTTACAACAACCGTCCGCTTGGCAAGGGCAATCTTTTTACCGCGGCCGATTTTTCAACACCGCTTTGCAGTATGCTTGCTGAAAGTCTTATGGAAAAGCCGCAAAACCCGCGTCAGCAAATAGTTTCTACACTTATTCCGATTTTAAACGAGCTTTGCATTGCTTTTGAAAACAAAAGAGATGGCGAAACCGACAACTCCTCAAGGCTTGAAAAGCGCATTATTGATTATATTAACCGCCACCTGTCCGATGATTTGTCGCTTGACTTAATTTGCGCGCGCTTTCACATTTCAAAGCCGCAGCTTTGCCGCGTTTTCAAGGCGCTTACAGGTTCGACGGTTTGGGAGTACGTAACGGTCAAGCGTTTAATGGCGGCGCAGCAGCTTATCCGCTCGGGCACACCGCCCACCAAGGCGGCTATTTCCTGCGGTTTTAACGATTATTCGGTGTTCTACAGGGCATATCGCAGGCATTTTGGTTTTTCACCTAAAACACAGTAACGGAGAGTATAAAATATGGCATACAAACATATTCTTTTTGACCTTGACGGCACGCTTACCGACCCCGCGCTCGGCATCACAAACTCGGTAATGTACGCCCTGCGGCACTACGGTTTTCCCGTTCCCGAGAGGGAAGCGCTTTTCTATTTTATCGGGCCGCCGCTTATAGATTCGTTTGAGAGGCACTGCGG
Organism: uncultured Oscillospiraceae bacterium; assembly: GCA_964506315.1. Taxonomy (GTDB): domain Bacteria; phylum Bacillota; class Clostridia; order Oscillospirales; family Ruminococcaceae; genus SIG578. The sequence goes on along the minus strand of CAZDLQ010000126.1, from coordinate 2,874 downwards.
CTTCAGTCGCGAAAAGGCTATAGAGGCCATGGGCGTTTACAGGGAATATTTTGGTGAGAAGGGCATACTTGAAAACGAGGTTTATGCGGGTATCCCCGAGCTTTTAGAGGCGCTTATTGCCTCGGGCAAAAAGCTATACCTTGCATCAAGCAAGCCAGAAGTGTACTGCGTGCAAATTTTAAAGCATTTTGATCTCTACAAGTATTTTACATTCGTTGCGGCTAATACTATGGAAGAAGACCGCAGCGAGAAAAGCGATATTATTGACTGGCTCTACGAAAATCACCCCGAGGTTAAAGCCGAGGGCGCGATAATGGTAGGGGACACGCAGTTTGACGTAATGGGCGCCAAGGCGCAGGGCATCCCCTGCGTTGCCGTTTCCTACGGCTACGGCGACAGGCAAAAAGTAAAAGAGCTTTGCCCCGAGTTTGTTGCAAATACGGTTGAGGAACTTAAAGACATTTTGCTTTCAAAGTGAACTTGGCTCCCTCTGACGAGGGAGCTGTCACCGCAAGGTGACTGAGGGAGAGAAAGCCTCACTATCCAACTCATTTTCTCTCCTTCCGTCTTTTGCTTCGCAAAATCCACCTCCCTCGTCAGAGGGAGGCAAGCGTACAGTCCGAGATGCAGTAGGCCGCACCCTACATTTTAAACCATTTAATAAAAAGGGGTTAAAAAATGAACACTTTTGAAAAAATCTATACCGTGGTGCGCCGTATTCCGAAAGGCAAGGTCACGACCTACGGCACGGTTGCCGCAATGGCGGGCAACCCGCACTGGTCGCAGGTGGTGGGGTATGCCCTACACGCAAACCCCCACCCGAGCACTATACCGTGTCACCGCGTGGTAAACCGATTTGGCGAGGTTTCGCCCGCATTTGTTTTCGGCGGCGAGGGGCGCCAGCGTGCACTGCTTGAAGCCGAGGGCATCACCTTTTTGCCCGACGGCCGCGTTGATATGAAAGCGCACCTTTGGCAAGGGGAATAATAGGGTAAATTTACGGTGATTAGAATGAATTTACCAAAAAGAAAAAGAACACGATTAAAAGGATATGATTATTCATTACCTGGAAAGTATTTTATTACAGTATGCACAAAGGATAGAAAGCAGCTTCTCGGAAAAATTGTAGGGCGCGGCGATTTCGACGCGCCGCAAATGATTCTATCTAATTACGGAAGCATTCTTAATAAATATATTAGATTTATGAATGAAAAATATTCGCACATAAATGTTGAAAAGTATGTAATAATGCCGAACCACTTCCATTTTATTTTAAATATTACATCGCACAATTTAGGGCTGGGCGGTTTGTCGGCAAGCGCCAAACCCTACAATTATGAAACCTCAAAATTCGTGTCTTTACTTAAAAGATACTGTAACCGTGAATACGGAAAGAATATTTGGCAGGCATCATTTAACGACCATATAATCCGCGGGGAGCGCGACTACCTTAAAATTTGGCAGTACATTGACAGCAACGCGCAAAAGTGGGAGCAGGACTGCTTCTACATAGAATAAAAAAGGACTTGGAAGTTCCAAGTCCTTTTACTTTTTATTTTACTTTTATCATATCAGTGGGAAGAGTCGAGAGCTTCTTTATTGCCGTTACTCTAAGCGAGTCTACAACAGGTGAAAAGCCTTGAATTTGCTTTGAGTTATACTCGCCCGTGATTATTGTAAGGTTAGAGTAGCCGCTATATTTATACTCTACGGCATAATAGTATGCGTGCTCGATCTTGTCGTCCTCGGGGCCGCCGTTTTGGTAGTCAACATAAAGGGTAAGGCTACCTGCGCCGTTATCCTTATATCCCACTAATGTGTGGGTGTACGAGCCGGGGCCGCCTGCGGCGGGCCAAGAAATGTTGAAAAATCCGTCCTTATAGGTGTGGTCACCTAAAAAAAAATTATAGCTTCCTTGCGCCTTGAGTGCCTCAAACTGCGCGTCGTTTATTTCAAACTTTGTTTTGATGGCTTCAAGCATTGCCGCCTCGGGAATTTTGTAGTTCCACTCATCGATGGCATATTCGGATTTAGTGGCGCTATACCACGACGCGCCGAGCATAACGTCGGGGTCAACGCTGCCGTCGTCGTTGATTTGTGCCTCGCCCGACAAGGCAGGGCCTGCATCAATAAAGCCGACTGCTTTAGTAGCCAAATTGCTTTGAGCACAAAGCGTACATTTGCCGTCCTTTACACTATGATTTTCGGTTTTTAAAACCTTGTTACAGCTTTCGCAAACAACGTTGTGAACAAGTGCGTCAAGCTTTGAGGAGTCGATAACGTGCTTGCCTGTTGACACCGAAACCGCCTTGGTTTTTGTGTGCTTGCAAACGGGTGCCTCGTCCTTACTCGAAGTAGCAGGCATTGAATTTACAAGCGACGAGGTTTTATCCGAAGCCGCGCCCTCTGACGAGGTCTTGTCCGACGTAGACTCGTCCGACGAGGCTTCCTCTGAAGCTGCGCTTGAAGTGCTTTCGCCCTGCGATACGGGAATCGAGGACGTGTCAACACTACCCTTATCTTCTTTGCCGCAACCCGCGAGGCACGACACAAGAAGCATTGCCGCAATCACTAAACTGAGAATTTTTTTCATAGTTTTACAAACCACCTTTCTTTTCGCCATTATACCACCGCAAACCATAAAATGCAACAAAAAAGGACTTGAAATTTCCAAGTCCTTTTTTATTACGGGATATAAAAACAATCATCGGTCCATTTTGCAGGGTTTGTGTCAATGTATTGCCAAATTTTAAGGTAGTCCTGCTCGCCGCGGATTATGTGGTCGTGAAACGAGCGTTGCCATATTTTTTGGTTAAAGCCATTTAAATGAATTTGGCGTGACGCATTCATTTTCAGGTAACCCATCGCTTTTGT
>CAZDLQ010000125.1:0-3825 GCA_964506315.1 uncultured Oscillospiraceae bacterium | reverse complement strand
TGTGCTTATTTAATCTTGAGCCGCTCAATTCCTTTGGACAAATAACAAATCGGAATACAAAGCAGTGCCCATAAAAAAGAATATAAAAGACAAACCTGACCAAGCACATTAAACGGCAGGGTAGAGTAATCCCAAATATTGAGCTTTAAAATTAGGTTTAATACACATCCAAAAATAAATTCCACCGCCGTAATAATGCCCGAGCCAATTAGGCACTTTTTCAGTAGACTCGCCCTTTTAAGACGTCTAAAGACGTGATAAAGCGTGGTAAAGCATACACCGCCTGCAATTCCCATCGTAAAATGAGTGTATTTTTGGTAGGCTAACTCAATTAAGATGTAAGCGCCGTACCCAAAAGTGAAAAGAGCGCAGTTTAAAGCATTGTTTTTCATAAAATCACCCCTGTAAAGTACTTTTAGTTTACGCCTAAAAAAGAAAATTATAAAAAAGTTGTCGAAAATATAAAAAAAGCTTTGAAATTTGTGTATATGTATGTTATAATCTAAAATGTATAATTTTCTAAAAAAATAATGGAGGAATAGATTATGGAAAATAGAGTAGGAGTAAAAATTTACGGCACCGATTACACTATTCTTACTGAGGATAGTGAGGAGTACATTTTAGAGCTTGCTTACGAGCTTGACGCTGATATGAAAAAGCTTTGTCAGCGTAGTCCCCGCTTTACTGCAACCTCGGCAGCAGTACTTTGCGCACTTGATTATCTTGACAAGAAAAATAAAGAGGTTGAAACAAGCGACCGTATGCGTTTGCAAATCAATGATTACATTCAAGATACTGCAAGAGCAAGAATTGAGCTTGACGACGCTAAAAGAAAAATTGAGCGTTTAGAGCGTGAGATTGATAGACTTAGAGCTGAGCTTAGATAAATTCGGGAGAAGCGTAGGTTTATGAGCAGCCTTGCCATAAAAAACAGTTACCCCGAGATACTTGCGCCCGCAGGCAGCTTTGATAGCGTAGTCGCGGCGGTAAGATGCGGCGCTAACGCCGTTTACCTTGGCGCAAAGCAGTTTAGCGCCAGGGCCTCGGCACAAAACTTTGATATAAACGAGCTTGATAGCACGGTTAAATACTGTCACGAGCGCGGCGTAAAGGTTTACCTTGCACTCAACACGGCGGTATACGACCATGAGCTTAAGGACGCCGCGGCACTTATTTCGTCGGCGGCGCAAATAGGCGTGGATGCGCTTATCGTGTCCGATTTGGGCGTAATTTCGCTTGCGCGGAAAATTTGCCCCGAGCTTTCGCTTCACGGCTCAACCCAAATGGGTGTTGCAAGTCTTTCGGGAGCAAATGCGGCCAAAACGCTTGGGCTTGATAGAATTGTGCTTGCAAGGGAAATGAGCGCAAACGAAATTGCTAAGGTTACTAAAGACTCCGACATAGAAACCGAGGCGTTTGTTCACGGCGCGCATTGTATGTGCGTTTCGGGACAGTGCTATTTTTCGGCTATGCTCGGTAGCCGTAGCGGTAACCGCGGTAGATGCGCACAGCCCTGCCGCCTCGATTTCGGCATAGAAGGCTCAAACTTAGGCTACGCATTAAGCCTTAAGGATATGTCGCTTGCCGCGCATCTCAAAGAGCTTTCGGATATGGGCGTGTCCTCGTTTAAAATTGAGGGTAGAATGAAACGCCCTGAATACGTAGCATCGGCAGTTTCACTGATTTCCGCAAGCCTGCAAAGTCAAAAGGTTGATGAGCAGCTATTTGAGCTGGCTGAGGATATTTTCTCACGAAGCGGCTTTACCGATGGCTACTATAAATCACAAATAAACGGCAAAATGTTCGGCTTTAGAACCCGCGATAACGTGGAAAGCAGTAAAAGCGCGCTTGCGCCTATCCACGAGCTTTATAGGAAAGAACGCCAAAGCGTTTCATTAAATCTTTCGCTTTGCGCTACAGCTGAAAAGGGGATAACCTTGACAGCGCAGGACGAGGATAACAACACAGTATCGGCCTTTGCTGATAGTACACAGCTTATAGACGGCGAGTTTAACGAGCAAAAAGCGCACGATAATTTGTCTCGCCTTGGCTCCACACCTTATTTTGCTAAAAATATAGAGCTCAGCGTGCAGGCGGGAAAAACCGTTTCGCCGTCGCTTTTAAATTCACTTCGTAGAGAGGCGACAGCGGCTCTTTCAAGCAAACGAAGCGAGAAACCAAGCCGCCAAATTTTCAAGGCTGACTTGCCAAAGCCTGCCCACAACCCCTCTAAAAATCAGCAAATCTATGCAAGGTTTGAAAATATAGGGCAGTTTGTGGAAAGTAAAGAGCTTTGCGACAAGGCAATTTTGCCGATAGCCGAGCTTTCCCAAAATAGCAATAAAATATCCTGCGCGTCTAAAATTATTGCCGAATTACCGCGCCACGCATTTTCAAACGATGCCGCGATAGAGCAGCAATTAAAAATTCTTTCACAAACGGGAATTGACACCGTTTGTATTCAAAACATCGGTCAGTTAAGCTTAGTAAAATCATTTGATTTTAAAATAATGTTCGGCCCGTTTATGAACGTTTTTAATAGCGAAACGCTCAGCGTTTTAAAGCAAAACGGAGTTCAAAGCGCAGTCGCGTCGTTTGAGCTCTCGGAAAAAAGCATAATAGAGCTTGAAAGCCCCATAGAGCTTGGCGCACTCGTTTACGGACACATTCCGCTGATGATTACAAGAGCCTGTCCTCTTAAAAAGAAGGGCGACTGTAAGACCTGCGCCCAAAAAGGCGGCTTTTTGACCGATAGAACGGGTAGAAAAATGCCCATAATTTGTAGAGGAGTCGTTAGCGAAATATATAATGCCGACGTCCTCGCCGCCGACCTTGCGGAAAACAAATTTTCTACTACGGATTTCCTGCTTTGCTATTTTACGGTAGAGTCAAAAGAGCGCTGCAAAAAGGTGCTTGAGGGCATTAAAAGTAACAAAACCGTTCCCGTAACCGAAGGTTTTACAAGAGGACTTTATAAAAAAGGCGTAATTTAAACATTTTTTGTAAAAATTCTCAAAATTGTATTGAGAAAAGGAAAAAATAGGGTTATAATATAAGTTGATATGGTAATTAAAAGCTTAAGATAAAGAGAGGAGAAAAAAATGGGTTCTTTAAAAAACTTGTTTTCGTTTTCAAAAGATATCGGAATAGACTTAGGTACAGCTAATACACTCGTGTATATGAAGGGTAAGGGCATCATTATGCGTGAGCCTTCGGTTGTAGCAAAGGATATAAAAAATAATACCGTTAAGTTTGTAGGTAGAGAGGCAAAGGACGTAATCGGTAGAACTCCCGGTTCTATCGTTGCTGTAAGTCCTCTTAAGGACGGCGTTATCTCGGATTTTGCCATCGCCGCTACAATGCTTAAAATCTACATCTCAAAAGCAATCGGCAACTCGGTGTTCAGTAAACCCAGGGTTGTAATTTGTATTCCTTCGGGCGTAACCGAGGTTGAAAAGAGAGCCGTAAAGGACGCCGCTTATAAAGCAGGCGCAAAGCAGGTAAACGTTATCGAAGAGCCTATGGCAGCCGCTATCGGTGCAGGTCTTCCCATCTCCGAGCCTATCGGCAGTATGGTTGTTGACATCGGCGGCGGTACAAGTGAGGTTGCAGTTATCTCCCTCGGCGGTATCGTAACTGCTCGCTCGGTAAGAGTTGCAGGCGATATGTTTGATAACTCGATTATTGCTTACATTAAGAAAAAGTATAACCTTCTCATCGGCGAAAGAACTGCTGAGGCTATAAAAATTGAAATTGGCTCGGCTTATCCGTTTGAGAATGAAGGTTCTATGACCATTAAGGGTAGAAACCTTGTAGACGGCCTGC
>CAZDLQ010000124.1:0-3836 GCA_964506315.1 uncultured Oscillospiraceae bacterium | reverse complement strand
GGGGCGGATGCCCACATCCGCCCGAAAAAAGCCCTCCTTGTGCAAAGGTAGCGAAGCGGCCGAGCGGTAATGAATAACAGTCCTGCGGACTGTTAGAACCGCGAGGTGACCGAGCCGCAGCGAGAAGTGGCACGACTAAGTCGTGACGGGAGGATTGTAGCCGCCTCAGCGGCGTACAAAACAATCCCTCAGTCACCTTCGGTGACAGCTCCCTTTACACAAGGGAGCCTATTTTTTAAAATTTCCTATTGACAAATACTCTCATAAAGTGTACTATTGTATTAGTACAGTAATACACTTCAAAGAAAGGAGGAACAAAATGCAAATAAAGCTTGATAAAAACCGTCCGCTATGCCCCCAAATATGCGAGCAATTATGCGTTTCTATAGCAAAAGGCGAGCTTGAAGTTAACGAGCGGCTCTTGTCGGTACGCGAAATCGCAGTCAAGCTTGGTGTAAATCCAAACACTGTCCAAAAAGCATTTGAACAGCTTGAAGAGCGCGGACTGATTTATTCACAAAGGGGCTCGGGCTGGTACGTTGCCGATAGCAAGCTGATAGCGCAGGAAACTGTAAACGAGCTTATAAAAAAGAAAACGGCACAGTTTTTTGAGGATATGAACACGCTTGGCGTGGACGGTGACAGTATTAAAACTTTAATAGAGGAGTGGAACAAGTGAGTGAAGTTTTAAGATGTGAATATTTAACCAAACGCTACGGTAATCTTACCGCAGTAAATAGCTTTAACCTTTCGCTTGAAAGCGGAAAAATAGTCGGCCTTTTAGGCCCCAACGGAAGCGGTAAAACTACGCTTATTAAAATGATAAACGGCCTTTTGCAGCCAAACGGCGGAAGGCTTACGGTTTGCGGCGAACAAATCGGGGTAGAAACCAAGAAAATGGTTTCCTACCTTCCCGATAACATTTATTTAAACAGCTGGATGCGCGTCGAGCAAATAGTTGAGCAGTTTGCTGATTTCTACGAGGATTTTAGAGTAGAGCTCGCCTATGAAATGCTCACGCGACTTGGTGTTGATAGAAAAAAGAAGCTTAAAACCCTTTCAAAAGGTAATAAAGAAAAGGTTGCGCTTATCCTTGTTATGAGCCGAAACGCAAGGCTCTACGTACTTGACGAGCCCATCGCAGGCGTTGACCCTGCCACAAGAGATTACATAATTTCAACCATAATCAATAACTACAACCCCGAGGCGTCGGTTTTAATTTCTACCCATCTTATTTCGGATATTGAGGAAATTCTCGACGACGTTATCTTTATAAAAGAGGGAAGTTTAGTTTTGCACAAATCGGCCGACGATATCCGTAGTGAAACGGGTTCGAGTGTCGATGCACTCTTTAGGGAGGTGTTCAAATGGTAGGCAAGCTTTTTAAATATGAGGCAAAATATTACCTGCGCCTTTTCATTCCTTTTGGAATTATCGTTTTAGCCTCGGCGTTTTTTGTAAGAATTCTTTTTGCATTCGACGTTGATAGCATAGTTTACGATATTATCTATGGCTCGTCACAGCTACTTTTCGGCGTTTCTATTTTCGTTTGCTTTGGCTCGGTTACCGTGCTGAGCATAACGAGGTTTTATAAAAACCTTTACGGCTCGGAAGGGTATTTAAGCTTTACCCTGCCCGTTACCGCCTCACAGCATATTTGGGCAAAGTTCCTGTCGGCGTTCACCTTCTATATGGCGGCCGCGCTGATAGCCTTTGCAGGCTTTTGCATCGCAACCGCAGGCGAGGTTTTTGTGGAATTTATGAAAGCGGCAGGCTATCTTATAGCGCAAATTGCCAAAGAGGGCGGCTTTAGTTCGATAATGTTTATCATTGAACTGATAATCCTGCTTATAACCACGTCCGTCTTTGAGCTGATGCTTTTCTACACCTGCATTTCGCTTGGTCAAACCGCCAAGAAAAACAGGGTGTTTATGGCATTTGCATATTACTTTATCTACTACGCCATCACACAGGTTATCGGCACAATAATCGCCGCAGTAGTAGGTGTGCTTGCCGCTACGGAGCAAATTCAGGCAATAGCCGAGTACGTACTTGATAATATTGACTGGATTATGCACGTAGCTCCCTGCGCCGCTATTGTTATAAACTTAGGCATTGCAACAGCGTTCTTCTTTGTGAACCGCAGTGTAATGATGAAGAAACTGAATCTTGAATAAGGGGGAAGATAAAATGAAAAAAGCCTTAAAAATACTTTTAGCACTCGCCGTAACTCTCGGCATCTCACTTTGTCTTTGCTCCTGCGTAGACCTTGATGCAATAAGAGAAACAAGGGTAAGCTATACCGGTGAAAATCAAACCGAGGTAGTATTTCTCGATAGCACCTATAAGCAGCTGGATAAAAAGATTTCGGAGTATCTTTCCTCTTATGATCTTTCCGACACCGCTTACGCTACGGATGATGACGTTCCCTTGCTGCTTACCTCGATTTTCGGTGAGTGGGTGGACTACAACAGCGCCGATACACGACTCATAAAGATAGACGGCATTTATTACTGCCGCGAGGATTTGTATGATTATGCTGTGGATTTAATCGAGAAAAATGTGTTTGACTGCCCCTGCATTGAAGAGTACGATTGGGAAACCGATGAATACGTTATTAGAATGCTTGACAAGTCGCTTATTGATACGGTGGATGAGATAATCCAAACTGTAGAGCCCGAGTCAATTTATCCCGAAACCTACGATTTGGTTACGGTAATGGCAACCGACGAAAAGGGACTGTTTATGCACAGCCTGTTTTACGTAGAAAAGCTTGAGAACGGCTACTTTATCTCAATGGATAATCTCTCCGAAGATATTAGCGGCTACGTTGTTCCCAAAGAATATGAGGCTCAGTTTGAAGACCTCTTTACCGAGGAAGACTACTTCGAGGATTTTGAGGATTATGAAGATTATGAAGATTATGAAGATTATGAGGATTACGAGGACTACGACCCTGACGACGATTTTCAAGTTTTCATATAACAAAAAGTAAGTAACAAAAAAGACGAGATTTTAAAATCTCGTCTTTTTTTGTATTTTGGTATTGCTTTTGTTCCAGTTTTGGAATATAATCATTTTAGAAAGGGTGTTTATGATGTTAGCATATATGACAGCAAATGAAGCCGCTGAAAAATGGAATATTTCTCATAGACGCGTTTTAACGTTATGTAAGGAAAATCGCATAACAAATGTTGCGATGTTAGGCAATATGTGGATTATCCCTATTGATGCTCAAAAGCCGCAAGATGCACGTAGCCGTAGATATATTGGAGCCGAAGAAAAAGCGGTTAAGCCTTTCTTAAAATGGGCGGGCGGTAAAGGTCAACTTCTTAAAGAAATTGAACATTATTATCCTTTTTCAAAAGGTAAGATTACAAAGTATGCTGAACCATTTGTTGGTGGTGGCGCAGTTTTGTTTGATATTCTTTGCAAATATGATTTGAAAGAGATTTATATCAGCGATATCAACGCTGAACTTATGAACGCTTACAGCACAATTCGTGATAATATTGACTCTTTAATTAAAATGCTTCATAAAATGCAAAGTGAGTTCATCCCCTTGGAAACGGATGATAGAAAGATTTATTATAGTGAAAAGCGTGAGCGTTTCAATAATTTAAAGGCTAATGGGAATGAGAATGTAAACATTGAGAAAGCCGCTTTGATGATTTTCTTAAATAAAACTTGTTTCAATGGATTGTTTAGAGTAAACAAAAAAGGATTCTTTAATGTTCCTATGGGTTCATATAAGAATCCGATGATTTGTGATGAAAAAAATCTTCGTGCAGTATCGGAAAAACTGCAAAATGTTACTATTGTTTGCGGCGATTATA
>CAZDLQ010000123.1:0-3841 GCA_964506315.1 uncultured Oscillospiraceae bacterium | reverse complement strand
GTGTCTAACTTTTGGGGTGCATATCACAACCGCAGGTGGCTTTTTAATTTACTTATTGGCGTATTCTTGCAGCCTTTTTGCCCAGTCGCCCGGCACAAATAAATCTCCCGTACCGATGCCAAGTGAAATGCTCGGCTTGTTGTTTCCGTGAAAATCACTGCCGCCGCTTTTTAACAACCTGAGGTTGTCACAAATAACACCTGCAAGTTTGCGCTGCTCGCCCGTAAAGGTCGAGTATTCGCACTCCATTGCCGCAAGTCCGCTTTTCTTTGCAAGCGGCAAAAACTCTTGTAGCCGCGGCAAATCAAGGCTCAAAAACGGATGCGCCAAAACGCTCACCGCGCCAATTTCCCGTATAAAAGAAATGGTCTTAAAAGCATCGGGGCGCGGTGGGGGAACAAAATGCCCCGCGTCCTCGGATAAAAGCGTTTTAAATGCTTCTTTAATGGACTCGGTATAGCCAAGGCGCGTAAGCTCGGCGGCTATGTTTGCGCGGTTGATTTGCCCGCTCGGGCTTTTCTTTATAAGCTCGTCGTAGTCTATTTTGTAGCCCGCCCGATTTAGCGATGCGATAAGATTAGCGTTGCTCTCGGCCTTTAGCCTGTGGTACTCACAAAGCCGCTCGGTAACGGCCGAAAAAGAGCGCTCGGGAATAAATAACCCGAGAATGTGAAGCTCGCTGCCGTCAAAGTCGGTGGAGAACTCGCAGCCTGCTACAGCCGCTATATTCTTGCCCTCGGCCGCCTTTAAAAACCGCTCAAGACCGTTTATTGTGTTGTGGTCGCATAGCGCGACGGCACAAAGACCGCACTTTACGGATAAATCTATAATTTCCTCGGGGGTACTCGTGCCGTCGGAAAAAATCGAATGAGTGTGCAAATCGCACGCAGTCGAGAAATCCATATAAACTCCTTTTAGTAAGTTATCTTAAATTCAATATACCATTTTACGTAAAGGTTTTCAAGTTATAAAAGCTAAAGTTCAGTGCTTTTTACTAAACATATATTGAGAGTTTACTCACAAAATAAGATGTGGACTTTATTATAAATGCACGTATAATCTAATTAGAAGCTTCTAATTAAACCACAAAGGAAGGCTGATTATGAATAATATTTTTCCCGACAATCTTAAAAAAATTAAGACAGCAAAAAAATCTTACTCAAGAGCAGGTTGCGGAGATTTTGGGTGTTAGCGCTCAAACGGTTTCACGGTGGGAGTGCGGCACAACCTGCCCCGATATTATGCTGCTGCCCGAAATCGCGAGGCTTTACTGCGTAACGGTGGACGATTTGTTTAAAGACAATCCTTCCGCGTATGAAAACCTTTTTCAAAGACTTGCCTGCGTGTACGAAAAAACAAAACAGCCCGAGGATTTTATCAGGGCCGATATAGAATTTAAAAATATGATAAAAACCGCTGAGTATTCTTTGGAGGATATGCGTATGTACGCACTAATCCATCAGTTTATGATGGGCCATTGCAAAAATAAAGCCGGCGATTTGTATAACGAGGCACTCGAAAAAGGCAAAAATTCCCCCGACAAAGCCTATTGGCTAACAAAATGCGCAAAAGCCAATTTTTCGGTTATAACGGGCTGTGCGGATGAATTTATCGCAGAGCAAACCGAAACCGTAAATCGCAATCCCGATAACGCGGATGAGCTTTGCGTTCTTATTCGTGCGCTGTATTATGCAAAGCGATATAGTGAGGGGTATGAGCTTTTTACAAAAGCAAAGCGAAAATTTACCCACACGGGCAATCTTTATTTGGTGGGCGGCGATATTTGTAACAAGCTTGAAAGGTACGAGGAAGCCTTTGAAAATTGGGATAAGGCAATCGGTTTAAATGACGGCTTTTCGCTCGACGGCAAGTATTCCAAAGTGCACTGTTATGAGGGGTTGGGTGAATACCAAAAGGCGTATAATATACGGCTTGAGATAATTGATGAGCTAAAAAAGGGCGGATATGATATTGAGGCGGCGACGGAAGAAATAATGGCGTATGTATGCCTTGAAAAAATTACCAATTAGAAATAAGAGCAGGGATTTGCGCCCTGCTCTAACTTTTTATATCGCACACAATAAATCAAAGCTTTTCCGCTTTTACGTCTTAAATTACGACAAATATAAAATGTCTTGCAAAATACATCTAAATGGTGTACACTTTAATTAGTTATAAGTATTTGTAGGTTGAGGGCGTTTAACCTGCAAAAAAAGGACAGGCTGTGTATTTTTACGGCGAAAGGAATGGGTTATGAAAGTATGCTTAACAGGCTCCTCGGGAGGCCACTTAACACATTTATATATGCTTAAACCGTTTTGGGAGGATAAGGAAAGGTTTTGGATAACCTTTGATAAGCAGGATTCTAACAGTCTGCTTGAGGGTGAGCAGCTTTACTACTGCTATTATCCTACCAACCGAAGTCTCAAGGCGCTTATTCATAACACCCGCCTTGCATGGAAGGTTTTAAGAAAAGAGCGGCCCGACGTTATTATTTCAAGCGGCGCGGCGGTTGCGGTTCCTTTCTTTTACCTTGGAAAACTGTTTGGCGCAAAGCTTATATACATCGAGGTATATGACAGAATAGATAAATCAACAACGACGGGTAAAATGGTATATCCCATAACCGATAAATTTATCGTGCAGTGGGAGGAAATGAAAAAGGTTTATCCCAAGGCAGAAAATCTCGGAAGTATTTTTTAATGCACAAAATCGAGGTGTATTTATGATTTTTGTAACAGTCGGCACGCACGAACAGCCCTTTGAAAGACTCGTTAAATTTATGGATGATTTAAAGGGCAGCGGCAAAATAGAGGACGAGGTAATTATCCAAACAGGCTTTACTGACTACGAGCCTAAAAACTGCACTTTCAGTAAGCTTTTTCCGTATCAGGATATGATAAAATACGTAAACGAGGCACGCATTGTTATAACACACGGCGGCCCGTCAAGCTTTATTATGCCCTTGCAGGTGGGCAAAACCCCCATCGTCGTTCCCCGTCAAAAATGCTTTGACGAGCACGTAAACGACCATCAGCTTACCTTCTCTAAAGAGGTAGAAAAAAGGCAGGGCAATATTATCGTGGTTGAGGATATAGAGAAGCTCGAAGAGCTTATTTTAAATTACGATGAGGCTGTAAAAAACGTCCCCGCAAGCCTTAACAGCAATAACGAAAAATTTAACGCTCGCTTTAGCGAGATCGTTGATGAACTTTTTGACAAGAAATAAAAAACCGCAGAGGTGAGCAAGGCTTAATTTTGGCTGTGTGTATTGGTAAAAGACCTAAGGATCCAACCCAAAACTCGACAAAACAAATAACGTCTATTCGCTGTCGCTTGCAAAGGATTATATAACGCAGGACAACACTATTCTTTTAGAGTCTAATCTTATTTCTGACAAGAAAAAAGACGGCGGCTATGTTATTGAAAAACAACTGCTCAAAGGATATAATAAAAACACAATATTTTAGGAAAGTTAGTATGTTAGACGTTAAAATAACCGTTATCCGCAAAGCAAGATATGACGATTTAATAGAAAAGTACGAAAACCCAATAGAACACGCCTGTGATTTAATAGAGGGACAAACCTTTGTAAGTGTGAACGCCGAGAGGCCCGAAGGCTTTTGCGATAGCGCGTGGGAAATTCTACAGCCGTTTGTAAGTGAGCTTGCACAGGGCGGCGGCAATTTTTATGACGGCTGGATGAAAAACGAAAAATCCGCCATGCTTTCCTGCAACGACGGCTTTCGCCCCGTCAGCTTTTTAGTGGAAACAATAGAAAAATAAAAAGCCTTCCCCTTGAGGGGAAGGTGGCAAACCGAAGGTTTGACGGATGAGGTGG